>CANQHH010000072.1 GCA_947623615.1 uncultured Clostridia bacterium
ATACTGTAAACAATTATTTCATTTATTGGTATTTGCCTTATCTCACTATCACTCAATTTCTTAAAAATAACCACATCACCTCTTTCAAAATTAGGTTTCATACTATTTGATAATATGGTTATTGGCTCATATTTATATATTCCTATCATAAAGAAAATTAAATTTATACAAAAAATAAATGTTATGGTAAAACAAACTTTATTATATAAATTCTTTTTCTTTTTTCTTATACTATAACTGTTATTAGTAATTTTATATTTAAAGAGTACGTAAATAATTGCAGGAAATAAAATTCCTGTTGTAGCTATAATAAACCAATCTACATTAGATGAAATAGGTAATATTAATACAATTAATCTATTCAAAATTCTATATATCAATGGAACCGCAAACGATCCCTCTATAGTTAAATACGTACATAGACTATTACATGCTATAAGTGGCAAAACCGCTTCACAAATATATTTAAAAAACGCCTCTTTATGAGGATATAAATTTACTAAAATATTATATTTGAGTTCTACCAATACAAGTAATATTGTAATAAAAGTAAGAACTAATTTATTATCTTTATTTCTTGTAACTATGACATTTCTTGTCATTTCAATACCTATTACTGAAATAATTGTTGACAAAAAACTGTAATTATCATTTTTTTCTGAAAAGCCTAATATGAGTCCTATACACAAATAGATAATAACATTTATACATGAGATTATAACCATATACCAAAAATACTTTTTATTTCTATTAAATCTAATATAATTCTTTTTTCTATCTACAATTAAATAACTTATTATTAATCCCCAAAATAAAGGATTTATAAAATTGGTATAAATCGTATCATTTAAAATAGTTAAATTTGTTGTTATAAACACATATACTATTATTGCTAATAATAATTTTTCATTTTTTAAATATCTCATATTTTTCACACTCTACTTTGTTTGTATAATAACTCAAAGGCTAGATTTTTAAGAATAAGTTCTAACCTTTGAATTATTTATCATTGTCCTTTATTTCTGAACATATTTTACAACACCTGTTATTGTTTTGCTCTTTATTGACGGCATCTCTGTAGTCTCTTCATCAAAAGCTACCTTTACTAAAAAACATGTTGTTTGACCAGCTTTTAATAAAGGTTCTGGTTCAGTATTTGTATAAATAATAGCTGGTGAGCCATCCTCATCAGGAGTCAATGTAATATTTTCTAAAACAGCATCCAATGTACCAGTATTTTCTACCATTACTAAATAAGTAATATAATCACCTGGCTTTGTTAGTTCTGCCTCAAGAGTTACAGTTGTATCAGTAAATTTTGGTTTTCCTGCACTACATCCTTCACTAACATCTTGCGCAGTAACACTAGTTATCTTTACATTCCATTCACTTATAATTTCTGCTGTTCCATTTATTGAAAGTTGTGTAGCTAGTGCTGAATAAGCTACGGATATTAATAATATTGCAATTAATAACACAGCAATTATTATATTTCTATTTTTAGTCATATTTAATCTCCCCCTACTTATAATATATGTTTGTTAAACCAATATTGACAGCTTATATTCGTTATGCTAATATATTTGTAAATTCAAATATTTGAGAGGTTAAATAAATGAAACTAAAATACGATTATTCTCAAAAAGGACATTACAATATAAATATATCTCTTAGCATAATTCTATTTGTGGTTTTTATATTTCAAACTATTGTTCTGACGATTTATATGATAACTCATTTTTCTTCATTTTTATTTTTTGTTCTAAATATCATATTATTTTCAATAATAGTTTTAATAGGTGTTTTAACTCATATAAAAAATACCAAACAACAAAATAATCAAATAATAATTAAAGAAAACGGAACAAAAACACCTGCTAATATAATTGATGCACGCACAATTACCAAAAGTTCAGGATTACATAACATAACACGTGTAAAATGCTTTACTGTTGTATTTGATAATGACAAAGCTGCTAGAATAGATTTTCTTGAGGATAATGATGCTTTCGCACTTTTAGAATTACTTTTAAATCCATATCCAATAAAAGAAGAAATATCTATACCTATAGATATTTACATATATAATAATAAAGTTTACGCAGACTTAGAAAGCGTTGATTTTACTAAAGTTAGTGGATATGAGGAATGCAAAAAGGTTATTGACAACATGTATCATAATGAATAAATTAAATTTATAAATAAAGGGGATTGAACAAATGAAAAAAGTTGAAAAATTTGGAATTTTATTTTTAATTATTATTTTTATTATCGCATTCTTTATTTTTTTTAGGAGTAAAGGTTGGCCAACTATATTCAAATCAGAATTAGATCAATTTTTTGGTAAAGGAAATTGGGAATGCATTTCCAAAGAAGAAAAAATCAGTGATATTAACTACAAGCACTCCCCTCACCCATCAGACAGCATTTCTAGAAGATATACAAATTGGAATATTAAATTTTTAAATAAGTATGGTAATGAAGAAATATGGACAATTACTAATCTTGCTTTAAAAATTAATAATCGCATATATGGACCATTTAGTTCCAATAGCTATTCCGCTAAGCAAGCTCTTGTTTTAGAGCTAAAGGATATTGCTTGTGGACTAGCTAGTGATGATGTATTGAATGATGTTATAAGTGATGAACTTCCTGAAAATATTACTGATTGTCTTCGTGTCTCTATCTATCATAAAAATGGAAATCCTAAGCCAAAGTTTTACGATGAATTATTCAAACAACCATGGTTTAATGTAAATGATGTTACTGCCGAAAATTTCTTAGCTACTGATTTATATGATTTTTACATAGATATATTTGCATTTGACTATAAAATTGAAAAATTAACAGAGCAAGAACGACAAGTTTTATTTAATAGCATGGAAAATATCGAAAGAAAATTACTTCAAAAATATGGAGAAAATGCATCATTTGAAATATACTTTAATGATGCACACCAAGTAGAATATGTTAATGGAATTAAGCAATAAGAAAAGTCGCCACATGTGCAAAATTGCTTCGCAATTTTGCACGGCCCAAGGAAACTTAACCTTGTTGTATAGCAAAAATCTTCGATTTTTCCTATACAATAAAAAAAGTGGCTAAGCCACTTTTTTTATTGCAGGCAAGAGCAAATGTCGGTCAAAGACTGCTTTTTTCTTGCCAACCCAAATATAATTTAATTTTTTTCTAATTTTATCACAATTACAAATATTATAAATCCAATCAAGCTCAAAAACATTGCAATTTTTATATATGGTGTTGTGTATTCTGCTCGTATTTCATGTTTTCCTTCTTGTAACTTTACACCTATAAGACCTTTATTCACTTTCAATACTTCCTGTTTTTCACCATCTACATATATATTCCACCCTTTTGAATATGATGTAGAAATTTGAAGTATGCCATTTGTTTTTGCTTCTATTTCTCCGTTTATATAATTACTGCCATATTTCACATTCGTCATATCATTTTCTTGCAATTTCTCTATTTTATGTTTATACTCATCCATAGACACAGATAATAATTTTAAACTTTCAAATGAATAAACACCTTTTTTATTAAATGTAATTTTCAACTCTTTTTTCATGTTTTTCTTTGATATTCCTAAATTAATTAAAAAATCTGGATTTTCCATATAATATGCAGATGTTATATAATTTTGTACATCCTCATATCCGGTTACATCATTAAGTGTCGCTTTTACTTTAAAATCTGATTTTTCATCATCAAATTTCAAATTTTTTATATTCAAATATATTTCTCTATCTGGTTGTATATCTTCCATTTCTAGATATATGCTTTGATAATCTTTTGTTATATTAATTTTATTATCTTCTATCTTATTATCCTTAACTTTATATTTTAATTCTGTTACACTATTATCTAAAACCTCTCTCTTCTCTACATCTGATATATCTTTATCCAATACTGCCGTAGAAATAAATTCATCTTCTCTATCTAATGGCTCTAATTTATCATATTTTTCTTCCAACATATAACTATCATAGAAAACTCCTGGAGACACATTGTATTCATTAATATAAATCATTGTTTCTCCTATTTCTTTATATTTTTTATACCCATAAGGCACATAATTGATATCTTTTTTATCACATATAAAATATTTTGTGCCTAAAAGAGTAGTTATTTTTGTTCTTCTATCCATTCCTTCTATGCATCTTGTTGTAGCATAATCATTATCATTTAAACTTTTTGACATTTCATATACATACCCATTACCTATTGATAAAAATGTTTGAATAGGTTTATAATCATATATCATAGACATATTTTGGTTTGATTTATCACATTTTGATATTCTATAAAATCCATTATCATTTTCTTTTATATAATTAACCGCTTCTTCAAAATTTTGTATCTTACCATTCACTGTACTATATCTTTCATATACCTTGTTATTATCCACAAATTGTTTTACATATCCGTATCCCCTTTCTGCATATAGTGACAATGAATTAATCCATATATTTACTATTATTAATGAAATAATACCGCAATTCACTATTATATTTTTTCTTGTATTGCTAAATAAAATAAATATATACATAATTATGGCAATTGCCATTGAACTTAAAAATCCTAAATTAGGTTCTATTCTATTCCCTACTATAATTACACCAATTAGACAATATATTGCTAAACCTACACCCATAAAAATCAATTGTCTTTTTGAGTACTTTAGTTTTTCTTCAAAACAAATTGTAACAATATATGCTAATATAAATGAATAAGAAAATACCCACCTATTATTAGGAAATGACAAGCCATTCATAATTGACGAGATAAATGGTATTAAAAGCATAACAGTAGTTATAGTAAACAAAGTTAAATATGTTTTTGATTCTTTTTCTTTCAATTTCGTAAATAAAACTGGTAACATCAAAAGAATTATTGACGATATAGATATAAATGTCCAGTTTTTGGATTTCATACTAATTATACCCATAAAAAGACTTGTATAATATCTTGAACTATATACATATGATTGTTCATAACTTGTTCTAGCAGAATTTAAAAAATCATATAATGTTGGTAATAAAACTACGCTTGCCATTAATAAACCTACAATATAACAGCAAATTGCTATTCCAACCTTTTTTATAAATACATGTACTCCTTCGTTATACTCAAATATATATTTTATTATTGCATATATTCCAGTTATAACCGTTATCATATAGAAGAAATAATAGTTACATATTGCTGTAATAAATACCATAAATATCAAAAATGATTTTTTATTTTCTTTTAGAAGTTTGTCTATCGCCATTAAATTTAACGGTAAAAATATAAGTGCATTTGTAAAATATGGATGTCTAATTCCTGCATATAATACAAAACCACAAAATGTATATATTATAGCCCCAATAATCGTATTTACTGTATTCTTTTTATGATATTTACTATACACTATAACTGCTAATCCTACACAATACATCCTCAATATAACTAACATACTATATACAGTATCTAAATATTTCATTGGAAACAGTAAGCTTACAAAGGCAAAAGGATCTCCTATTACATAATATGAATATTGACCTATTACATCTAGTCCTAATCCCATATCCCACGAAAATGTAGAAAATCCATTTTGAAATACATTTCTAATCATTTGATTAAAATCATATAGTATAACAAAATGCTGTTTAAAACCATCATGAGCCCATATAAAACTCTTATTTGCTTTTATAAAAACAACAAAAATAATAAGACTTATAATACTAAACAATATTGTATATATACTATAAGTCTTAATCTTTTTTATATTTACATATTTCGCCATATTGTTTTCCTCCATTTGGTTAATCAATGTAAATATATTATATACTTTAAAATTATTTTTTATTCCATTCTTCCTTATTTGTTTGGCGTTGTCTTGCAATTGCTAAAGAATATTCTGGAACATCATCTGTTATTGTTGAACCAGCTGCCACAAAAGCCTCATCTCCAACAGTTACTGGAGCAATTAAATTTACGTTTGAACCAATAAATGCATGATTTCCTATTTTTGTTTTGCTTTTATGTAATCCATCGTAATTACATGTAATTGTACCACAACCAATATTACATTTTTTACCTATTTCACAATCTCCCATATATGATAAATGTGGAACTTTTGACCCTTCATCTATTATTGCTTTCTTTATTTCAACAAAACTACCTATTTTAACATTATTAGCTAATCTACATCCTTCCCTAATATATGCATTAGGACCTATATTACAATCTTCCCCTATAACTACATCATTTTTTATAGTTGTATTTGGATGTATAACTGTATCCATACCAATTTCAACATCATCATATATATATGTTGTATTTATATCTTCTATTGTTACACCGTTTTTCATATGCATTGTATTTATTCTCATTTGTAATACTTTTGTTAACATTTCTAATTGTATTCTATCATTTACACCTAAAATCTCTGTATTATCTTCTACTATTACAGCACCTGTTTTTAAGCCTTTAGAATTCATTATTTCTATAACATCTGTTATATAATATTCACCTTGTGCATTGTTCGGCTTAACTTCTTTTAAAGCTTCTAACAATGCTTCTATATCAAAACAATATATACCAGCATTGATTTCTTTTATTTCTTTTTGCTCATCTGTTGTATCTTTCT
>CANQHH010000073.1 GCA_947623615.1 uncultured Clostridia bacterium
TATTTTTTTTTACAATAATATATTTTAATAAACTTTCTTTTCCAGATTTCCCTATAAGTTCCTTGACTTTAGTTTCTTCTTAATATAAAATTAACTCGCAAAAAAATATAGTAATTAGCATTACAAAATTTACAGCTAATTATTAGGAAAGGTGGTAATATGAAAAATTTAAAAAAACTTTTTGCACCCTTAATTATATTAAGCGTAAGTTTATGCTTAATTTTAGGGCTTCAAACTTATTCTTATGCGGCTATTATGCATGTATCCGTAATAAAATCTGACGGGAGCTCTGATCCAAAAGAGTTCGAAAAATTACAAGATGCAATCGACTATGCTGAATCTGGAGATACTATAAAAATACTTGAAGCTAATTATAAATTTCAAACAGAACAAGTAAATATCTCTGGAAAACAAAATCTTAAATTCGATTTTGATAATCGTAGCTTTGAGGCTACACTTAATATTACTGACAGTAATATTACATTTTTAAGCGGTTCTTACAATTTTGGTACTGCTTCTAACATTTTTAACATTGAAAGTTCTACAGTTACTTTTGATGGTGGAGAATACAAATTGGGTAATCAAAGCAAAAGTTCAATAATTTTAGGCTCAAATTCTAAATTAATCTTTGATAATGGAGTAAAATTCCAACCTACTAGACCGCTTGCAATTAATGGTTCTAATTCAGAATTAATAATACAAAATGGCTCTACTCTAAAAGGTAACCCTGGTATGTCAATAGTAGAATCTGCCAAGAATAATACCATAACTGTAGAAGAAGGTAGTAAGCTTGAAGGTTCTGGCTCAGATTTTGATGCAATTACAAATTTCGGAAACAATTCAACTTTTAACATCAATGGTGATATTTTGTACTCATTACAATTTAATGGTGATAATAACACAATAAACATTAATAAAGGTTCTTCAATTTCTCAAAGATTTGTCTGGCCAATAGAACTTTTAGGAACAAACAATACTGTTAATTTAAATGGTACAGACATTAGTTTTGGACTAGGTGGTATATTTATAAATAGCCCATCTGCCACATTAAATATTGAAAATTCAAATATTCACGGAGTAGACCCACGCTATTCTTACACAAACTCAATTGATCCAGTCATTTTCGCTAAACAAGTAAAAGAGATAAATGTAAAATCTGGAACACTAACAGGTGATCTTGGAATTGTTGCTTTTGACGGAAATGTAAATATTTCTGGTGGTACAATAACTGCAACAAATACAGATCCAGAAAATTATATAATCTATGACAAATCTACAGGAAGATTCGTGCCTACTGCCGAATATACAGAAGATTGCGGGGCTGCCGTAATTATAGATAATACACAAGGTGAAACAAATGCTAAAGCAACAATTACAGGTGGAACATTTAATGTACAAACTGACGAAACACTTGTATCTATCGGAGATACAACAACAGATTACAGTGTATCTGGAGGAATATATAACAAACCATTTACAGAAGGATTTGTTTTAGTAGGATTAGCAGAAATTTCTAAAAAAAGCGGTGATGAAACATTATACTATGTTGGCAAAGATGCTATGGAAGCTATGACTAGTGCTAAGTCTGGAGATGAAATTGATGTATTATGCGGAGATGTAACTTTAGACAGCCTTGCAAAAGGTGTTAGCATAAAAAATTCTGGTTCTGGAAAAGTTATAGTTAACGGATCAGAAATTGGAAAAGATGCAATAACAATGACTAGCTTCGATAAAGCAATTATCACAGGTTCAAAAGACAAAACATATACTGGTAAAGCTATAGTACAAGATTTAACAGTAAATTTTGAGGACAAAGTATTAAATTTAGGAACTGATTATGTCGTAACTTATTCTAATAATATTAATCCTGGAACTGCAACAATTACAGTAACTGGTAGAGGTATGTATTTAGGAAGTAAAACTTTAACATTCAAGATTTCTGCATCTCTAGATAATGTTACTATTACAGGTATTGCAGACAAAACATATACCGGTAAAGCATTAAAACAATATGGAATTAGTTTAAGTTTTAATGGATTAAAATTAACAGATAAAATAGACTATGCTATATCTTACAAAAACAATGTTAATGCCGGAGTTGCAACAGTTACAATTACAGGTAACGGCAACTTCTATGGAAGTAGAACATTTATATTTAATATAAATCCTGCAAATATGCATAATGTTAATATTTCAGGAATTGCTAATAGAACATACACTGGTAAAGCATTAAAACAAGGTGGAATTAATTTAATATTTAATGGATTAAAATTAAAAGATAAAACAGATTTTAATGTATCTTATAAAAATAATAAAAATACTGGTAAAGCAACAGTTGTAATTACTGGTAACGGTAACTACATAGGTACTCAAGAACTACATTTCTACATAGTTCCAAAAACTGCAACAGGTTTAAAAACCAAAAGCCAAACAACATCAGCAATAACTGTATCATGGTCTAAGGTTACAGGTGCATCAGGATATTCATTCTACAAATGGAATCCTAAAAAGAAAGCTTATGAATATGTTGCAAGAACAACAAAAACATCATATACAATGAAAAAATTAAAAGCTGGAGAAGTATATTTATTTAAAGTAAGAGCATATAAAACAATAGATGGAAAAAGATATTATAGTTCATATTCAAAACAAATAAAAACAGCTACAAAACCTTCAACACCAAAAATTACAGCTTTAACAACAAAGAGCAAAAAAGCAACTTTAAAATGGAAAAAAATATCTGGAGTAGATGGATATGAAATATATATGTCAACAAGCAAAAAAGGTAAATATTCAAGAGTAAGAACTGTAACAAAATCAGGAACAGTAAAATATACAAAAAGCAGTTTGAAAAAGAATAAAAGATATTATTTCAAAATTAGAAGTTACAAGACTGTAGATGGTAAAAAAGTTTATAGTTCATATTCAACTGTAAAATCTATAAAGGTTAAATAATTTGCTTATAACCAGAAAAATGAGGGGTTCAATTTATTTTGAACTCCCTCATTTTTTTATTTAATCCATGTCTTCTGGCTCTTCAGCCAAATTCTCCTTATTAGGTACTGGTTCAACCATATCTAAATTATCATCTTCATCCAAAATACTATCTATTTTACTTATTAACTCTAATATTGTTTTTTCTCTGTTCGCATAATATCTACTTGCTCTTATTCTTATGAATTTCCAGCCACATCTTGTAAGTACATCTTGTTCTATTATATCCTCTTCATACTCTTCTTTAGTTTTAATAATGTCACCATCACATTCAACCGCAATTTTTTTGCCCGCTTCATCATTAACCACTATATCAATTTGATATTTACCTATTTTAAAATTCGGTGTGACATCAATTTTATTACGTTTTAATTCTTTGTATATCTCCTTTTTGAAATCTGAAGTAAATTGTACATTTTTTTCTGTTTCTTTTTCTTTATTAAATGTATTGTAATATGTAATCAATTTATATCTTAAACAATTTTTTCCAAGCTCGTTTGGATGTATTGAATATACCAAAATTGCTTGTTCTTTTGCCCTTGAAGCAGCAACATTGAAAGAACGCTCAAATTCCTTTGTTGTCAATGCTTTTACTATTCTAGTTTCACCATTTTGCTGTTTTTTACTAACAACCATAGAAAGTATAATTACATCTCTTTCATCTCCTTGGAATTCATACGAATTTCCTATCTTTATTTTTCTACTTTTTATAAAATCACTACTAAAATTTTGCCATATTGCTGTATCTATTCCCTTTATTTGTGCATTGCTATTTTGTAATACAATAATTCCTATATCTTTATTTTTATATGTCTTATCCTTCTCTATCTCTTTTAATATTTCTATAATTTTATCAATTTCTTTTTGATTTATTAAAGAATTTGAACTTACATCATTAACAGTTGCATCTTCTAAATAATATGTTTTTATCGGATTTTTTATTGTATTTTCGCTACTTCTTACCTTTAAACAGTTTATTTGGTCTCCATAAAAATATTTATTAGAAAATTCTATTATTTCTGGTAAACATCTAAAATGCTCTTTTAATACAACTTTTTTGCTTCCACATAAATTTTGTGCTAGGTCATATATGCTCATATCCATATCGAATCCTATTCCTAAGCCTATGTTGTCTAGATATTTATTTTGCAATGCTTTTAAATTTTCTATTGCTATACCTACTGATATAGGGCTTATCTGCTTATCATCTCCAACAATAATCATTTTTTTACCTCTTAATAATGCTGTTAATGATATAATTGAAGATTGCGAACTTTCGTCCATTATTACCACATCAAATTGTGGCTTATTTGAGTATGGATACTGCTCAACTACTTTATCTAATGGCATAATCCAAATTGGAATGGCTTCCTTTGCAATTTGCATCTGTTCTTGCATCTCTCTACGTATAATATTAGATCTCTTTCCTGTGCCTTTTCCTAACTTTGTTTTTAATGATAACCATTGTGCTAATGATTTACATATTGTATCTGTCATATTATTTATTTGATTATACCAACTTTTTTGTTCTATTAATTTTATAACTATTTCTTTTTCTTGTTTCTGTATTTCTTCTTTTTTATCTAATAGCTCATTGAATTTTTGATTATTTAATTCTTGATAGAAGAAAAACATATATAATTTATAATAATTTAAAATTTCTTCAAAATTCTTTACTAAGTTTCTTCTCTCTGTATCTTCTAATGAAATATATTTATTTATAAGTTTTGGATAATTTTGTGCTTCATTTATATATTTATTTTTTATTTCATTATATTTTTTATCAGCTACATAAATTTCCTCGATTTTTTCTCTTTCATTTCTAAACTTTTCAATATCTTTATTTTTTATCGCATCTATTATTTCTTTAAATACATCATAAGTTTTTACACTTATTGTTTCTAATTCATGTAATTTTTTATCATAATTATTTTGGTAATTTAAATAATTAATATAATATGTTGTTTTAATAAGCTCATCATATATTTTTTCATTTTCTTCATTTTTTATATATTGTAAAACTTTAATATTATCTCTGAAAATATCATTTAATTTTTCTCTCAATTCTGCAGTAATTTGCGAATAATTAACAAATGCTGTTAATATGTCAATTAATTCATCTATAGTTCTTGAAAATTCATTTTCATTTACCATATTCCACAAATTACTTTCTTTAAGTGTGGCTAATATTCCATTTCTTATTTTTTCTACTTTTAATTCATATTCTATTTTTGATATTGCCATTCTTAATTTTGGTTCAGTAATATCGTAATCTAATCTCTTATTATTTATTGTAACTTTAGATAATTCTAACAGGTCTTTTTTATATTTTATTTTTTCTAAAACACTAATTTTTCCATCATCAACTAATGCTTCATATACTGCTTTTAAATTTTTACATGTTTTTTCTTTATCATTTGTTTCAATTTGCACTAAATTTCCAATAAGCTCTGTTTCTGTTTTTTCAAAAAATTCTTTATCGTTTTTACATTCATCTATTATTGATTGTAAATTCAACATTCTAGGTTTATATTCACAATTTTCTTTTATATATTTTTTATCACATAGTTCTTCTAATTTTATAATATTTTTTAATTTTTTAACTAAATCATCAATATCATATTCACTTAAATTTCTTTCATCTATTCCATCTTTTATTAATCCGTCAACACTTTCATCACTTTTTATTTTATTAATATCCTCTATTGCTAGTTCATAACTTTCCAAATCAATTTGCTCTGGTAAATCATATTCCCTACCAATTATGAAATCTTTATATAATTTTAACTCATTTACTATTGCATTTAACTCTAATAAAAATTCTTTATTAAAATTGATATTATTATAATTATTTGTATCTTCAATATAATTATATTTTAAATTATTTGATAAATATTTAGCTATATCTACTAACCTATAACTATCTAAATCTATTTGAACTATATTCAAAACATCTTCCTTATAATCATAGCTATTATTTAATAATATATTTATTATTTGGTCATGATTTATTTTTTTATTATTTTGAATTTCATTTAATTTAGTAGTTAAATTTTGTATTCTTTTTACATATTCAGATAAATACTCTTTATCTTTATATTTATCTAATACAATTTGTATAGAATTTGATAATTCATTGTTGTTTTGCGAGTCACTTAATAATGTCATACTTAAATCTCTAATTTCTTCTGGTAGCTTTTCTTTAATAACCTCTAATGCCTTCGATTTTTCACTTGTTACTAATACTTTCTTTCCTTCTGCTACATAATTTGAAATTAAATTTGCTATCGTATGAGATTTTCCTGTTCCTGGAGGTCCTTGAACTAATACTAAATTACTATTTTGGGTTTGCCTAACAACTTTATATTGCTCTTCATTAGATGCTAGTGGAAACAAAACCGTTGATTCAGAATTATCTTCTGTATATAATAATTCTTTTATTTTTTCATCTTCTTTTTCTATGATTAAATATGGTAATACATTTCCTGTTTCAAACTCATTATTATCAATTTTATTTACTATGTTATTTAGATCTTCCATCCATATAGTTGGCTGTTTCTTTCTTATAATGATGTTATCTTGATTAAAAATATACGATTTTTC
>CANQHH010000074.1 GCA_947623615.1 uncultured Clostridia bacterium
ACCTATATATTTATTATTTCCAAATAATTTACCTATTTCTTTTTGTGGAAATTCTACATTACATTCAGGTCCAGGATTATCATATTTTTCATCAGCTTGACACTGTTTGTCCGTTTTTAAAGCGTTTGTTGGTATTAATCCAAATCTAATCCTATCTGCATCCCATGTTGGATCTGCATTATACCATTCACCATCTATTTTTACTTTGGTCCATGCATGATAATCTATATCTGGATTTTTCAATTTTTCAACTGGCTTTTTTAAAACTTTTCTAAATATTGATTGTTCTGGAAGTTTTTCATATCCAGCAATTATCCTCTTTTGAATTTTCCTTTCTCCAACTATAGGGCCACTTATAAAGCATGCATCCATTCCAACTAATTCTAACGCAGAACGCAATATATCAGCATAACCAGCGCAAACACATTTACCTTCCAACAAACCGTTTTTCATACTTCTACAATCAAATTCATTTTCATCTGAATACTGTCTCTCTGCTTCATTTCTAGGATATGCTGCAGGCTCATCATATACAATATTAGCACAAATTCTTTTATATATTTCTGCAAAACGCTCAGCCTCCCCCTTAGTCATGTCAATATCTTCAACTAATTCATCTAATTTACTTCTTATCGCAATATAAGTATCTATTTCATAAGGTTGCTGTTGCCAGAATCCATCAGGATATGATTTTGCCTCAATTGTTATATATTTATAATTATCTCTTTTTGATTTTATTGCTTCCTGCACATTTAAATCCCTTACAGATTTTATCACTATTTCATATTTACTATCATAATCTTTATCCATATTAAAAGTTTCCTTTTCTTATGTTCTTTATTTACATTATATATAAAAATAAACAATATTACAATTTTTTATATGTATTTTTTTATTTACATTGTAAAAGTAGTACTTTAAATGTATTTAATTTACACTTTTAAAATACTACTTTTTTTATAAAATATTCCAATATTCTCCCAATTTTCCTACCCCTTAAACACATCATAAAGTAACTTTTCTATGCTACAAATTCTTTTCTCAAATACCTGATTAATCATATCATTAATCTCATTGTACTCTAGTAATTTGGAAAATTTTTTCATATTTACCTTATGATTTTGTTCAATTATAGCTTTTGTGTTATGTTGTTCATCTCTTATTTCTTTTAATACTTCATTTGTTTGTATAATTAGTTTTTCGAGTTCTACGTCTTTATTTTTAGCATTAGACATATAATCACCTCTCTTAACATATTATACAAACTATTGTACCATTTTCTTTTACATTATTCAATACTTTTTTGCGAAATTTTGTTTTGTTTTTATATTATTTTTCCTCCACCTAAAACTATATCATCTATATAAAATACTACTGACTGTCCTGGAGTTATTGCTCTTTGTGGCTCTACGAATTCTACTTTTACTTGCTTATCACTTACTTTTATCAATTTCGCATCTGCCTCTTTAGCTCTATATCTTATTTTAGCTTTAACATCTATTGGACTACTAATATCTATATCTAATAAAAAATTAAGTTCTTCTGCATATAAATAATTAGAATACAATTCTTTTTCAGTTCCTACCACTACTTCATTTTTTTCTTTATCTAATTTAAGCACATACAATGGTTCTTTATATGATACACCTATTCCCTTTCTTTGACCAATTGTATAGTAAATTAGCCCTTTATGTTTTCCTAAAACAGTTCCATCTTTTAATACAATATTTCCTTCATTCATCTTTTCATTCATATTATTTTCTAGAAAAACAACATAATTATTTTCTGGTATAAAACATACTTCTTGACTGTCTGGCTTTTTAGCAACAGCTAAACCATTCTCTTCAGCAATTTTACGTATTTCACTTTTTTCTTTAAAATTATTTAGTGGAAAAATCAGTTTAGGAAGTATTTCTTTATTTATGCTATATAAAAAATATGTCTGGTCTT
Organism: uncultured Clostridia bacterium; assembly: GCA_947623615.1. Lineage (GTDB taxonomy): Bacteria > Bacillota > Clostridia > TANB77 > CAG-508 > CALXVA01. Next base: position 1,951 of record CANQHH010000074.1, read on the forward strand.
TTTTAGTAGCTAACGATTTTTTTAGCAAATAAGAATTATATTTTTCAGAAAACTCAACCCTTGCATAATGACCTGTCGAAATATATTCGCACTTAAGTTCTAAGGCTTTCTGATAAAACACATCAAATTTTAAATATTTATTACATTCTATACATGGATTTGGTGTTCTGGCACATTTATAACATGTTATAAAATCGTCTATTACCCTTTTTTTAAATTCAGCTCTACAATCAATTGTATAATGAGGTATCCCAATTTTATCACATACTCTTTTAGCATCATATACCGCTGAAAATGAACAACATCCGCCTTCTACTTCAGGTCTTTCTTCATCTTCCCACAACCTCATTGTTGCCCCTATAACTTCATATCCTGCTTTTTTTAGCAAAAGAGCTGATACAGAACTGTCAACTCCTCCACTCATTCCTAATAATACTCTTTTTTTCATTATCCACCTACTTTATTTGTCAATATCTACTTTTATATGCACATCTTTTAGTTGTTCTTCTGTTACTTCGCTTGGTGCTTTCATAAGTAAATCTCTTGCTTTTTTGTTCTTTGGAAAGGCTATTACTTCTCTGATATTCTCCGCATCTGATATAAGCATTACCATTCTATCTAATCCAAGCGCAGCTCCTGCATGTGGTGGTGTTCCATATTGGAATGCATTATATAATGCTCCAAATCTGCTTTCCACCTCTTTTTCTGTATAACCAGCTATTTCAAACGCTTTTATCATAAGTTCTGGATCATGATTCCTTACAGCTCCTGATGCCATCTCATATCCATTACATACCACATCATATTGATATGCTAATATTTCTAATGGATCAAGTGTGTTCAATGCTTCTAGGCCACCTTGTGGCATTGAAAATGGATTATGGTTAAAATCTATTTTTTCCTCGTCTGATAATTCATACATAGGAAAATCTACTATCAAACAGAATTTGTATATATTTTTTTGTAATATATCTAATTTCTTTCCTAGTTCAATTCTTATTAATCCTGCCATTTTCTGAACTTTTTCTAGTTTTTCATCTGCTACAAAAACTATTGCTCCATTTTTTTGTAAGTCAAATTCATTTTTCATTTTCATATACATATCTTCTGTAATAAATTTAGCAATTCCTCCGCTTATTTGCTCTTGCTCATCTACCTTGAACCAAGCAAGACCTGATGCTCCTGCCTCTTCTTTTGCAAAATCAGTCATATTATCGAAAAATTTTCTACCTTGCTCATTTCCATTTGGAATTACTATTGCTTTAACTATTTTATCTTTAAATGCATTAAATTCGCTACCTTTAAAAACTTCTGTTACATCTTGAATTATTAATGGATTTCTCAAATCTGGTTTATCTATACCATATTTTTCCATAGCTTCTCTATATGGAATTCTTAAAAATGGTCCATCTTCCACTTCCCAATTTGTGTGTTCTTTGAATACTGTTGTTATAACATCCTCTAAAACTTTAAATACATCTTCTTGTTCTGCAAAACTCATTTCAAAATCTAGTTGATAAAATTCTCCTGGTGCTCTATCTGCTCTAGGATCTTCATCTCTAAAACATGGAGCAATTTGATAATATTTATCAAAGCCAGAAACCATAAGCAATTGTTTAAATTGTTGTGGTGCTTGTGGTAATGCATAAAATTCTCCTGGATGTAACCTACTTGGCACCAAGTAATCTCTTGCCCCTTCTGGTGATGAGTTTGCTAAAATAGGGGTTTGTATCTCTGTAAATCCAAGTTCATCCATTCTTCTTCTTAATGTTTTCATTATTTTAGAACGTAATAAAATATTTTTATGAATCTTATCATTTCTTAAATCTAAAAACCTATATTCTAAACGTAAATCTTCCCTAACTTCTCCATTTGTTTCAGAGTTTACTTCAAATGGCAATACATTTTTACATTTTCCTAATATTTTAATTTCTTTAGCATCTATTTCTATTTCTCCTGTTGGAATTTTATTATTTTTATTACTTCTTTCTACAACTACTCCTTGTACACTTATAACACATTGGGTAGTTAAATTCTCTGCTTGTTTCTTTACTTCCTCATTATCAGATATTACAATTTGTGTAGTTCCATGTTCATCATGTAAATCTATAAATTGCATTGCTCCTAAATTTCTTATTTTTTGAATCCAACCAGCAATTGTTACATTTTGCCCTACATTTGTTATATTTAATTCTCCACAGTTATGGTCTCTATACATTTCTCATTTCTCCTTTTACTTTTTAATCGTTCTTATTTTATCATATTTTTCCATAAAAATAAACCTCATATACTTATTATTTCTAACAAATATTGAGGTTTATATTATTATTTTACTTTAATTGTTTTTACACTACTAAATGCACCTTTTATTTTTTGTCCATTTACAGTTTTGTAAGCTCTAACTTTAAAATAATATTTCTTATTCTTTTTCAAGCTACTCTTTGTATATTTTATTGTTTTTGAACTTGTAACATTCTTTACTCTTGTATATTTACCATTTTTGCTTGTTGCCATATATATTTCATATCCTGTTGCTCCTGATACTTTTTTCCATTTCACAGTTGCTTTTTTGCTTTTACTTGAAATTGATGTTATTGAAGTTTTTACTGGCTTTGTTGACCATTTTAAAGTAGTTGAGTATGGACTATAATATTTCTTTCCACTTACACTCTTATATGCTCTAACTTTAAATTGATATGTTGTTCCTGCTTTTAGTTTGCTTACTTTATATGTGTTTTTTGATGTGCTTGTTACTTTTTGCCATTTCTTCTTTGATGAATTATATTTATATACTTCATATCCTGATGCACCTGTTGATTTAGACCATGAAAGTGTTACAGATGTTGTTGCTTGAGTTTTAGCTTTTAATCCTGCTACCTTTTTAGGTACTATATAAAATTTCTTTGTTAATGTTCCTACATATGCACCTTTACCTTTTATTGTTACAGTTGCAGTTCCAACTTTTTTATTGTTTGTATATGTAAGTGTATAATCTCTTCCGTCTTTTAAAGTTTTATTTCCATCTTTAATTGTTAATTTTGGTTTTACATTTTTTCCTGTATATGCTTGTCTTGCTATATCTGCTACTTTTGTATCAGACAAATATCCAATTATATCAATTTTTTGTTTTAATACTTTTGTTGGATCTTGTTTAAGCTTTACAGTTAATGTTGCAGTTCCTGCACTAACTGGTTTTAAAACACCTTTACTATCTATTGAAAATATTGATTTATCTGAAACTGAATAAGTTAAATCTTTTGGTTGTATTGTTGCACATGCAATTGGCCAACCTGGATTTTTTACAACTATTACAGTTTGAAATCCTGTTTTAGCATAATATTTTTTATCAAATGATGATGTTGTGTTAAAATATAACTCTACATCTTGTGATAACATATTTATTTTTCTTGTCACATTCTTATTTGCAGTAGTAGGTGTTGCTTTTGCTAAATTACTTGAACCGAAAACTTGTACCCAATAACGAGCTGCTCCATATTTAACAGATCCAATTCCTATTGTTGTAAAATCATCCATTAATATGTTAGCTCTATGTCCTGATGAATTCATCCAACCAGTCATAACATCCTCTGGTGAATAATATCCTGCTGCAATATTTTCTCCTACCCCACCTGTATTTTTTGTTATAGCTGAAAAACAGCTTGTTCCATCTGGTCTTGTATGACTAAAATTTAAAACTAGTTCATTTGCTCTAAGCATTGCTGTTGCAAGTAAATCCTTGTCCATTGTTAGTTTTGCTTTTCCTTGGCTTGCTCTTTCCTTATTAACGATGTCTAGTACTTCGTATGCTGATTTATAATCTTCTGTTACTGGTATATCAAAAGCTATTGTTTTGCTAGCTGCTTTAGATGTTGTAGATATACAAATACTAAATATTACTATTCCTAGTATTGATAATAATGCTTTTCTTAGTTTCATTTAAAAACCCCTCCTTATTTTATTTTTATAGTTTTTACACTACTAAATGAACTATATATCTTTTTACCATTCACAGTTTTGTATGATCTTACTTTAAAATAATATTTTTTGTTCTTCTTTAAACTGCTTTTTGTATATTTTACTGTCTTTGCTTTTGTTATAGTTTTTACTTTTGAGTATTTTCCATTTTTACTTGTTGCCATATATATTTCATAGCCATTAACTCCAGATACTTTTTTCCATTGCATAGTTGCTTTTTTACTTTTACTTGAAATTGATGTAATTTTACTTGCAACTGGCTTTGTTGACCATTTTAAAGTACTTGAATATGGACTATAATATTTCTTTCCACTTACACTTTTATATGCTCTAACTTTAAATTGGTATGTTGTTCCTGTTTTTAATTTTTTAACTTTATATGAATTACTTGATGTTCTTGTTACTAACTGCCATTTTTTCTTTGATGAGTTATATTGATATAGCTCATATCCTGCTGCTCCTGTTGATTTTGACCAGCTTAATGTTATTGAAGATGTTGTCTGTGTTTTTGCTTTTAATCCTGTTACTTTTTTAGGAACTATATAAAATGTTTTATTTACTGTTCCTGTATAATTATTTCCTTTACCTTTTATTGTAACTTTGGCAACTCCAATTTTCTTGTTATTCGAATAT
>CANQHH010000075.1 GCA_947623615.1 uncultured Clostridia bacterium
AAATCAATTTCTCAAATGAATGAGATAAAAAGAATAAATAATGAATTATCTGATACATATGGGAGACTAGAAAAAGCATATTTAGATAGTGTAGAAACTCTTAGATATACTGTTGAAGCCAAAGACCCATACACCAAAGGTCATTCAGATAGAGTATCAGAATATTCTGTTTTAATAGGCAAGCAACTTAATCTACCAGAAGAAGAAATAAAAACATTAAGAGTTGGCGGTTTATTCCATGATATTGGAAAAATAGGTATTCCTGACAGTATCCTGTTGAAAGATACTATTCTTACAGATGATGAATATTCACAGATAAAAAATCATCCTTCTATAGGTGCACATATTTTGTGCGATGCAGAAGTTTTTAAAGATATTATTCCAATTGTTAAACATCACCATGAAAGATTTGATGGAAATGGATATCCTGGAAAATTAAAAGGAGATGAAATTCCATATCTCGCTAGAATTACTACTGTAGCAGATACATTTGATGCGATGACATCTAAAAGAACATACAGAAATGCTTTACCTTTAGATTTTGTTAAAGGTGAAATACAAAAATGTTCTGGAACTCAGTTTGATCCAGAAATAGCAAAAGTATTTTTAGATATATTAAACAATCATTACGACAAGGTACAAGAAATACAAGAAAAATATAAATAATACCTTTCGCCATACGGCTGATTTGTTTCGTAGGTAATAAAAAAAAGTATTGATATTAAAATAAATTTATCAATACTTTTTTAGTTTAATCTTTACAAATTTAAATTTTCATACTTAATTTTACTTTTTGTCTTTCCTTGTCTATTCCTATTACCTTTACTTTTACAATATCTCCAACAGATACCACATCTGACGGATTTTTTACAAAACCATTACTTAATTCTGAAATATGAACTAACCCATCATGTTTTACACCAATATCAACAAATGCTCCAAAATCTGTTACATTCCTTACTGTACCTGTTAATATTTGGTCTTCCTGTAAATCATCAAAATTTAATACATCACTTCTTAATACAGGTTTTGGCATCTCCTCTCTTGGATCCCTTCCTGGCTTTGATAGTTCCTGTATAATATCCTTCAAAGTAGGCTCACCCACATTCAATTTAGTTGCAGTTTCTTTTATATCTAATTTAGATAAATTATCTTTTATTTCGTTTAATTTATTTCCATCTTTTAAGTCATTTTTATCATACCCTATTTGCTGTAATAATTTTTCTGTTATTTCATAACTTTCCGGATGAACCCCTGTTACCTCTAGTGGATTATTTCCGTCATATATTCTGATAAATCCTGCACATTGTTCAAATGCTGTTTTACCCAATTTTGAAACCTTTAAAAGTTCTTTTCTTTCTTTTATTTTTCCATTTTCATCTCTATATTTAACTATATTATTTGCTACAGTTTTATTAATTCCAGATACATATGATAATAATGAAGGTGTTGCAGTATTTACATCAACTCCAACTTTATTAACTGCATCTTCTACAACTCCTGTAAGACTTTCAGACAATTTTTTCTGATTAACATCATGCTGATATTGACCAACTCCTATTGATTTTGGATCTATTTTTACAAGCTCTGCTAATGGATCTTGTAATCTTCTAGCAATAGAAATTGCTCCTCTTAATGATACATTTATATCTGGATACTCTTCTGTTGCAAGTTTAGATGCAGAATATACAGATGCTCCTGCCTCAGAAACAATTGCATAATGAACATCCATTCCTAAATTTTCTTTTGCTTGTTTTATTACATCTGAGACAAAAATTTCTGATTCTCTTGACGCTGTTCCATTTCCTATTGCAAACATATTAACATCATATTTTTTTATTAAATCTAATAAAACTTTTGCTGATTTTTCAACATCATTTTGTGGTTCTGTAGGATATATAGTAGTTGTTTCTAGCACTTTTCCTGTCTCATCTATTACAGCAATTTTACAACCTGTTCTATATGCTGGGTCAAAGCCTATTACTGTTAAATTTTTAATAGGCGCACCTAATAATAATTGTTTAGCATTTTTTCCAAAAACACTTATTGCTTTTTCTTCTGCTTTTTCAGTTAAATCAGAACGAATTTCTCTATCTATTGAAGGTTCTATTAACCTTTTCCAACTATCCAAAATTGTATCTTTTAAATAATTAGTAAATTGTGTCTCACCTTTTATTACATCTTTTTCTATAAAATATATAATTTTTTCTTCTGGCTTATCTATTTTTACCTTTAAAAATTCTTCCTTTTCTCCTCTATTTATTGCTAAAATTCTATGACTTGGTAATCTATTTATTCCTTCTGAAAAATCATAATACATTTCATAACTTGACTTCTCATCCTCTTTTGAAGCTTTTGTTACAATAACCGCTTCTCTATAACAATATTTTTTTATTTGTTTCCTATAATCTGCATTATCCGAAATATTTTCTGCAATAATATCTAACGCTCCTCCAATTGCTTCCGAAATATCTGCAACAATTTTATCTTTTGGAGTGTCACTATCCACAGTTTCCACATTTGTTACAAATTCCTGTGCAATTTCTTCTATCGGCCTTGTTTCTTTTTGTTCATATATAATTTGTGCAAGTGGCTCTAAGCCTTTGGCTTTTGCAATAGTTGCTCTTGTTTTCTTTTTTTGTTTATATGGTCTATATATATCTTCCACTTCTGCTAAAGTTTGTGCATTTTCAATATCATTTAATAATTCATCTGTCATTTTTCCTTGTTCTTCTATAGATTTTATTACTTCCTGTTTTCTATTTTCTAAATTTCGCAAATATTTTAATCTATCGTCAAACTGTCTTAATGTTTCATCAGAAAGACCTCCTGTTACCTCTTTTCTATATCTAGCAATAAATGGTATTGTATTTCCTTCATCTATTAAATTTATCGTTTTCTCTACCTGCACTTGTTTTATGTTTAATTCTTCTGAAATTATTTGTATAATATTCATCCATATTCTCCTTTTTTCGTCATTTTATTACAATTTAATTGACTTGTAACTTTTTTTAATATATCATATTATTATCAAAAAAGAAAGGGGGAGTTTGTTATGAGGTCATCAGATTTTAGAAAAACTGCTAGAGAGAAACTAGCTGGCAAATGGGGTACTGTCGCTGTAATATCACTTCTATATTCTCTTGTATCCTTTATTTTAACGGTTATTGAAAATTCAATTTCTGAAGATTTTTCTTCATTCTTTTCACTAATCGAATATGTAATAGAAATACCACTTGCTTTTGGATTACTAATTTCTTTCTTAAAAATTTATAATGGTGAAAGTGTAGGTTCTTTTGATTTCTTTACAGAAGGTTTTAGTAATTTCAAAAGATCTTGGCTTTTAGCTTTAAACACAGCATTAAAAATGATTTTACCAGTTGTTTTATTTATAATCTCTTTGATAATTGCTGTTGTTTCAGGTGTTGGTTCTGTTGTTTATAACTCAGCTAGAGTTAGCTCTCTTGGTAGTTCTGCATCAGTCGGATTTCCATTTATATCACTTATACTTCTATTAGTATCATTAGCCGCATTTGTTTGGATAATCGTAAAATCATATAATTATGCATTATCAAATTTAATAGGTATCGAACATCCTGAAATGTCTGCCAAAGAAGCTGTTGAAGCAAGTGCTAATATTATGAATGGAAATAAAGGTAAATTATTCTGCTTACAATTTTCATTCATCGGTTGGGCTATACTTTCAGCACTATCATTTGGAATTGGTGTATTATGGCTATTACCATATGTACAATTTGCAGTAATAGCATTTTACAAACATTTATCAGGTGATAATAGTAATGCAGCACCAGTTGAATCACCAATCGAAACAAATGCCAACAATATGAATAATATTAATAATGGTAACTCAAATGAATAAAATTTAAAAGAGACTTTTTAAAGCCTCTTTTATTTACCCTATAAATTATTCTATTCCTAAATATTCGTTATATGTTATTTCTCTATCTACTAATTTATCCTTTTTTATATCAATTATTCTATTAGCAACCGTTTGTGTTAATTGATGGTCATGTGATGTAAATAATAGAATTCCTTTATATTTTTCCATTCCTTCATTTAAAGCAGTAATACTTTCCATATCCAAATGGTTTGTTGGTTCATCAAATATTAGCAAATTAGCACCTGATAACATTAATTTTGAAAGAACACATCTTACCCTTTCTCCTCCTGATAAAACATTAACATTTTTAAGTGCTTCTTCTCCAGAAAATAGCATTCTTCCTAAAAAGCTTCTTACATATGTTTCATCTGGATCTTTAGAATACCCTCTTAGCCAATCTGTAATTGAAATATCTGATTCAAATAAATAGCTATTATCTTTTGGGAAATAATTTGATGTAATTGTTGTTCCCCATACAATCTCACCTGAATCTGCTTCTAATTCACCTGATATTATTTGAAACAATACCGTAATAGCATTTTCATTATCTGCAAGAAAGGCAATTTTATCATTAGGTTTTACTGTAAAACTAACATTGTCTAATACTTTTTCTCCATTTATAGTTTTTGAAACATTTTTTATTTGTAAAATTTCTTTACCAGGCTCTCTATCTGGTTTAAAATCGATATATGGATATCTTCTATTTGAAGGTTTTATTTCATCCAACTGTATCTTTTCTAGAGTCTTTTTCCTTGAGGTTGCTTGTTTAGACTTTGAAGCATTAGCACTAAATCTAGCGATAAAATCTTGTAGTTCTTTTATTTTATCTTCTTTCTTTTTGTTTGCTTCTTTCATCTGTTTTAATGCTAACTGACTTGACTCATACCAGAAATCATAATTTCCTGGATAAACCTTTATTTTTCCAAAATCAACATCTGCTATATGTGTACAAACTTTGTTTAAAAAATATCTATCATGTGATACAACTATTACAGTGTTTTCAAAATTTATTAAAAATTCTTCTAACCAACTTATGCTTTTTAAATCTAAATCATTTGTAGGCTCGTCCAATAATAATATATCTGGATTACCAAAAAGTGCTTGTGCTAAAAGAACCTTTACTTTTTCTTTTGGTTCCAATTCACTCATTAATTTATAATGTTTATCTGGTTCTATTCCTAAATCATTTAAAAGTACTGCAGCATCTGATTCTGCATTCCAACCATCAAGTTCAGCAAACCTTTCTTCAAGCTTTGCAGCCTTCATTCCATCTTCCTCTGAAAAATCTGGTTTAGCATATATACTATCTTTTTCCTGCATAATATTATATAATTCTTCATTTCCCATTATAACTGTATTAATTACACTATATTCTTCATAAGCAAAGTGATCTTGCTTTAATACAGATATTCTTTCTGATTTTTCCTTAGAAACCTCCCCTTTGCTTGGTTCCAATTCTCCTGATAACACCTTTAAAAAAGTAGATTTACCAGCTCCATTTGCACCAATTATTCCATAACAGCACCCTTTATTAAACTTAATATTCACATCCTCAAACAATGTTCTCTTTCCAAACCTAATAGTAACTCCTGTCGTAGTAAGCATTTTTACCTCCTTTTTTTGGGGACAGACCCTTTTTCCTTTTTTTTAGGATTTAGGGACAGGTCTCACCTCGTATTTACCCTAACATTCCTTTTTTTCTTAGCCATAATGTGACAATTATACCTATAGTTATTGAAAACAATACAATTATAATAAATCCTAACGGATTATTTTGCAATGGTACTGGTACATTCATTCCCCAATAACTTGATATCATCGTTGGTATAGCCAATATAATTGTAATTGATGTTAAAAATTGCATAACACCATTTAAGTTATTTGATATTATTGAAGCATACGCATCTAATGTACCTGTTAAAATATCGCTATATATTTTACTCATTTCTATTGCCTGTTTATTTTCTATAATTGCATCATCCAATATATCTTCATCTTCTTCGTATAATTTTATCAAATTTCCTCTTAATGTTTTTTCCATTACTGATTCATTTGATTTTAATGATGTTGTAAAATATACCAATCCTTTTTTCAAACTCAATAATTTCAAAAGCTCTTTATTTTTCATTGAATTTTTTAAAACACTTTCTGCAATTTCTGTTTCTTTATTTAATCTTTTTAACAAAACCAAAAATCTTTCTGCATTTGAATAAAATATTTGCAATAATAGCCTACTTTTTTTGTATGTAATTATATTTTTTAATTTATTTTTTTGTAAATTATTTATAATATCATTTTCTGCCAATGACACTGTTATTATATAATCATCTCTTACAAAAATAACACCTATTGGCATTGTGCTATATATTTTTGCACCATTTTCTGTTTCCATTATTGGTATATCAATTATAAATAATATTGTATCATCATCATCTTCCACATCAATTCTGGCTTTTTCTTCATAGTCTAACGCATATCTTATAAAGTCTTCTTTTATTTGCAATTGTTCGCATACATTTTTTATCTCATCTTCTGTCGGGGATACTATATT
>CANQHH010000076.1 GCA_947623615.1 uncultured Clostridia bacterium
TCACTTGTTTTATTTAAAACTACATCAATTACATCTGATATACCATCTATTATTCCTCCTGTTTTTATTGCAGATTGTGCTTGTGATATATTTTCAAACTTGCCTGTGAAAATACCTAATGCACTCTTCCCAAAATTAATTGCTGAATTGATTGCTGTATTTATTCCTTCTTTTAATCCTCCTTGTATTAACCCATCTTTTATCTTTATAATTTCATCTTCAACTAAATCTGGCAATATCCACCTCAAACCTATGTCTATCGCACCATTTATAGTTTTACCTAATGCTGTTTCCATGAATTTGTTCTGCTGATTTTCTGTAACCAATTCATTTGATACAGCATTAGAATTATCTATATCATTTTCTATCTTCATACGTTCCCTCCTTATATTTTTTTATTAATATTTCCATACTCCTCTCTCATATTTTTATTCATGTAATTTCCTTTAATATTTCTGTTTATTATCTTACTGTAAATGCTGTTATACTTTATTATTCCTAAAATATTAAATTCACAAAATAAGCTTTTTAACAAACTGATTGATATACTATTTTTATCATATTTATTAAATACAATATTGAATTTTTCTTTATTTATATCCCACCTATTAATATACATGTCTAGCAAATTCTTTGCCTTTTTTATCTCTAATATGTTTGCTTCTGTTACAAATACACTCTTATTACATAATTTTAATATCGTTTTTGTAATATTCAAAAAGCTCTCTGATGTTGTATCTATTACAATAACATCATAGTCATTTCTTAGTAATTTAATAATCCTTTCAATGTTTTTTACTTCTATTTTATTGTTTCTATCAAATAAAAAATTGGTTGCTGAAATTAAATCTATTTTTCTATTTACTTTTATTTTCAAACTATTTATATTAAACTTTCTATCTCTTTTTATTGGATTTTTCTTTACACCCAGAATGGTATGTAAACTATCATTTAGAATATCAAAATCTATGATTAAAATTTTATTTTTTTTATGTGCAAATGATTTTGCTAAATTTACTGATATAATACTTTTCCCAACTCCATTAGGACCTGAAATGGCTATTATTTCACATCTACTATTTTTGGTTTCTTCTTTAGTTATCTTTTTCAAATTTTCAACTTTATTTATGTTTATTCCATTATTGTATATTATTTTGTATACACCTTTTTCGTATAATATATCCTCCAATTCTTTTTTCTTATTTTGCAGTATTATCACAATCTTAACATTTTGATTGATTTTTTTGATTTCCTCAACCAATGCATCTATTGACATTTCACCTAAAATTGTTTCACTTAGTATTATATAATCAATATCTGCTGTTTTTTCTAATATTTCAAATAACCCCTCTTGATATAATATATCATTGCTAATAACTTCAATATTTGGATTTTGCCTTAATTCATTATTCAGTCCTGGATTACCTATTGCTGTTACAATCTTGTTCATATTTATTACCACCTTAAAATAGTGGAACTTATAAAAAAATTTTTATTTTCTTTTAATTAGCAGAAGAAAATCTTAAATTCCAATAATTATACCTTTTTACATACTAGAAAATCCGCATATTTCTAGTATGCAAAAAGTATATTTCTTAAAAACATTTTATGTTTATTGCTTTTTACTTATAAATTTCTTTATTGCTTCCACTGACTCTCTCTCAAGTTCAAATTCTTCTTCTATATTTTTATTAATTTCAATTCCTTTGTTTTTCATAGCATCTTTTATTATTCTCTCTGTATACCATGGATTTTTTACAAGTACTGGTCCTAATGCATTTGTAAATACAACATTTTTATATTTTGCGCCTTCTGTTTTCTCACTTACTTTACCATTACCTAATCCATATTCCACATTTCCTAGTTGAATTTCTGAATTTAAAATTGTATCAATTATTTGTATTTGATTTCCGACAATTTGCATTTCTTCATCATCTACTAATCTAAATAAAATGTCATTTCCATATATAGCATCTCTTTGAACGCAGTCCATATCTAGGATTCCAAGACCTTTGAAAGTTTCACCATCTGCCATTTTCACTTCTTTTGAAAAAACAGCACCTGTTGTACCTACAACCACTATATACTTATTATTCTCAATATATTTTGTTAATTCGTTTTTTTGCTTTTCAAGGGCTTGTACTATTGGTTTTACAACTTTTAACTCTCCTGCATTAAAAAACATTATATCTGTTTTTTCAAAATCTATCTCTTGATTATAACTTTCTATTCTCTCTATATTTACTTGTAAATCTAATAACTCTCCTATTCTTTTAAGAGCCATTATATTTCCTCTATCTCCATGAAGATTTAATATATCTGGATAACACCATGCTATATTTAATACTTTATTCTCCATTTTTGCCACCCTCTTTTTTATTTTCAATATATTTTGATAATTTCTCATATCCATGTAGCCATGTTATTAAATATACATTATTACATTCATATTTATCTAACTCTTTTAATATTTCTTCCTCTTCTTCTGTTGGTAATATTGATATTTTGTTTTTATCTATTCCTGCATATATTAATCTATTTGCACTATCATATGCAATTGCATCTGAAAAACAAATATATCTATCCACATTAGAATTTTCTAATGTGTCTATATCACAATCCCATGCATAAAATGTATTTGTATAATGTGGATCTATATCTACAACAGGCTCTAAACCTAACATAAAAATTTTATGTTCGCTATCTCTTGATATATAATCAAATGCTGATTGTAATGTTTCTGGATTTTCTTGTTTCATTCTTATGTATTTTATCTCTTTTTTTCCATATTTTATTGTTTCTAATCTTCCACCTATATTTTTAAATGTTGAAAATGCTTTTTTTATCTCGTCTGTTTTTATGCCAAAATTATTACATATTGCGATACATAGTGCATAATTATATATAAAAAATGGTTCACTATATGTTACTTTATATTTCTCACTATTACATTCAAACTCATTGTTTTCAAAATCTACATTTTTAATATATACATCTGGTTCTTCTTTACTTTGGAAATCACAGTTCTTACATTTGAATTTACCTACATTTTCTATATTATAATATTCAAACTCAATTTTCTCATTGCATTTTGGACATGGAAGAGTAACATCATAAAAATTGTTCTTTTCAAAAGATTCTGTATTTCTCTCTACTCCATAATATACTACTTTACCTGCTAAATCCTCAAATGATTTAACTCTTGGCTCTTCATTATTTAAATATAATGTCATATCTTTATTTATAACTTTTTTTAATTTTTGATATATATAATCTGGCTCTCCATTTCTTTGTACTTGGTCTTTTTGCAAATTTGTTATACATATATTTTTTGCAGGCAAATAACTGTGTATTCTTTCAAATGATCTTTCATCAACTTCAAAACAAACAATTTCTGTTTTAACTTTTCCTGTTAATGTTGAATTTTTTATCAATGCTGTTGCAATTCCACCTATTAAGTTTGCTCCCTCTAAATTCGTAGCAACTGTTTTTCCTGCACTTTTTAATGTATGTACTATCATATTATTTGTTGTTGACTTTCCATTTGTTCCTGTTATAAATATTGCTTTATCATAATCTATCCCTTTAAATTGACTAATGAAATCTTTTAATATTTTATTTGAATATGCACCAGGAATATTGGTTCCTCTCTCTTTTGAAACTAACCTTGTTAAAAATACTAGCACTTTACCAACAATTAAAGCTATAAAAAATCTTATTCTTTTCATATTTACCCCCACCATGTTATCTTTAATCACTTCAAATTTCACTTAATTATATTATCATTTTAATTTTTTTGCAATAAATATAAATATTTTTTGTCTAAACTATAATGTTTTTTTCAAATTTATCTGATTCAATTTTTGTTAATATATGCTCATCTCCTACAAACATTAAACATTCACCCCTTTTTAAGGATTTTATTTCTATTTTCTCCTTTTCTGAAATATTTGTATATTTCTCTAACACTTTTATATTTTCTTCTTCTAAAGAAAAAAATGTTTTTATACTAGAATTATTTAAAATACTTTTTCCATATATTCCATCTTCTAAACTAAACAAATCCGAAATATCTTGTGTAATGGCAACACTACTACCACCATATTTTCTAATTGTTTTAAATATTTTATATATAAATGATGCAACTTCCTTATTTGATGTAACTCCTATTAGCCTCCATATCTCATCTAAATATATTGCCTTTTTGATTTTTCTATTTTTTTTTATTTTATCCCAAAACAAATCTGTGAATAAGTACATTCCATATTTTAAATTTTCTTCACCTAATTCATAAACATCTGCAATAATTAATTTATTGTTTATTTCCACATTTGTATAATTATTAAAAAATTTTAATGAACCTTTTATAAACGGTATAAGTTTTATTGCAAAAATTTTCGTTTTTTCATCTTCATTAAATAAATTGTATAACTCCTCTAATATTGGCATATCATATGTATTCTTAAAAACTGATTTTTCATTTTCCTCTTTGTAAAGTGTTTTATCATCAAATGTGATATTTTTTAATTTATATAAATCTATTAATTTTTCTTCTAATATTGCTTTATCCTCTTCATTTATACTACCAAACACTAAATTGAAAAAACCTACTAACTTGCTTATTTTATTAGCTAAATACCCTTGTTCATTATCTTCTATGCTCTCTTCCCTTATATCAAAAATATTAATATATGTATCTGACCCAGGACCTATTTTTAATAATGCTCCTTCTAATTTATTGCATAAATTAGCATATTCTCGCTCTGGATCAATTATATATTGCTCTATTCCTAATAATCTATACCTCAAAATCAAAAGCTTTGTATAAAATGACTTTCCTGCACCACTTGTACCAAAAATGCATATGTTTGCATTTTTATATTTTTCAGTATTATACCTATCTATAAACACTAAAGAATTATTGTATATATTAGTGCCTATAAATATGCCCTCTTCATCAAATATTGCTGATGAAATAAATGGATATGTTGATACTAAGCCACTTGTTAATACATTTCTTTTTGTTACTTCTTTTAAAATTTTATTGTTGTCCATTATCGGTAAACACGCTTTATATGCCTGCTCTTGTCTGAAATATGCTCTCCTTGTTTGTATTCCTTTGCTTTGTAACAACCCTTCAATTTTATTAAGCAAATACTCCAATTCTTTTAAATCTTTTGAAAATGTATTTACATAAATATATAAATAGTAAAGTTCTTCATTGTTTATTTGTATTTCTTTTCTAATGTATTTTGCATCATTATATGTAAATGCAGCTATATCTATATCCTGCCTGTTTTGATTTAATGTTTTTAAATCTGCTCCCACATTTCCTATATGATAAGTTAAATCTCTTATTGTTTTATATGTATCTTGTTTTTCATAAAATATAGATATATTTATGTCTATATTAGTATCTATTATAGATTTTAAAATAAGCTCTGTCTGCTCTCTATAATAATTTACAATTAATAATGATGCATAAAAAATGTTATCTATTTCCAAGTATTTTGGATTTGAACTATTAATATAAGATGGGGATAAATAATCTTTTTCGCTAAAAGCTCCATCTAAAAAATCCAAACTTTTTCCTTTGTTATCCACAGTTTCCTTCTTATGTATTTTATTTCTTATCTCTTTAAAAAAATTTCTTTTCATTTTCTGTTTCCTTTAATTATTATTATTAAAATCTCTTTTATTTAAAAAAGAATATAAAATACTTTCTATCTCCTCCTTTTTTGTAAAATCATTTACAATGTTTCCACATCTTGATAGACAATCTTTTATTTTAAAATATCTATCATTTAACTCTTGTATGATATAGCTTTCTTTGTTATCTGTATTATTATCTTTTATTGCATATTTTATGATAATATAAAAATTTTTTGATGATGATTTTTTACTATTATTTAATTGGTTTATATATTCAATATATTTTTGGGATATTTCAGAGATTTTACTATTTTCATGAATTAATTGTTGCTTAATATTAGAAATATGCTTAGATAAATCTTCTTTATTACTTTGTATTAAAATTTGAAAATCGAAATTGCATGTTTTTAAAAAAATTTTGTAAGAGTTTAAAATTGATTCCTTTTCTAATTCAGATTTTAGATTAAAATTAATTGGATTAACTTTTATAATTTTTATATATTCATTGCTTTTTAATTTTACAATTCCTGAAGCTAAAATTTTATCAAATGGCAACCATTCCTGAACAGACATTATTTCATTCTGCTTTTTTTCATCTTTTTGCGTTATATTACCACCTCCTTATATTCAATTTGCATTGTGGGATTACTTTTTAGAAATTTTTAATTTAAAGATTTTAAATTTAATATTTTAAGATAAAAATAAATATAATTTTATGTTATTTATAACACAAA
>CANQHH010000077.1 GCA_947623615.1 uncultured Clostridia bacterium
ATTTTTCCTCCAATTTGCTCATCACCTTGCAATTCAGAAACTACTTTTTCTACATCTGGAATTATATTTATGTATGCTGTTCCACCACCTGCTACAATTCCTTCTTCAACAGCAGCTTTAGTTGCAGATAAAGCATCTTCTATTCTTAATTTTCTGTCTTTCATTTCAACTTCTGTTGCAGCTCCAACACCTATTACAGCTACTCCACCTGAAATTTTAGCCAATCTTTCTTGTAAACTTTCTTTTTCATATTCGCTATGTTCTTCTTTTAATTGTGCTTTTAATTGGCTAACTCTATTACCAATTTGCTCTTTATCTCCCATACCATCAACAATTATAGTTGTTTCTTTTTGTACCTTTATTTGTTTTGCTTTTCCTAATTGTCTTATTTGTACATCTTTAAGCTCCATTCCTAAATCTGAAGAAATAACATCTCCTCCTGTAAGAATTGCTATATCTTGTAACATATTTTTTCTCTTGTCACCATATCCTGGTGCTTTTACAGCTACAACATTTAATACTCCTCTTAATTTGTTTAATATTAATGTTGATAATGCCTCTCCATCTATATCATCACATATTATAACTAATTTTCCAGATTGTTTCATTAACTCTTCAAGTAATGGTAATATTTCTTGAATATTACTAATTTTTTTATCTGTTATTAATATATATGGATTATCAAATATTGCTTCCATTTTTTCTGTATCTGTTACCATATATGGTGATACATATCCTCTATCAAATTGCATTCCTTCTACAACATTTAATTCAGTTTGTGAAGTTTTTGACTCTTCTATTGTAATAACACCATCTTTAGAAACTTTTTCCATAGCTTCTGATATTAATTCTCCAACTTCTTCATTATTTGCTGATATACTTGCAACTCTTGCTATATCTTCTTTTCCATTAACTGGTGAGCTAACTTTTTGTAATGCCTCTACTGCAGCTGAAACAGCTTTATCCATACCTCTTTTTATAGCCATTGGGTCTCCTCCTGCTGCTACCATTTTAACTCCTTCTCTTACCATACTTTGTGCAAGTACCATAGCAGTTGTTGTACCATCTCCTGCTACATCATTTGTCTTTATAGATACTTCTTTTACAATTTGTGCTCCCATATTTTCAAATGGATCATCTAATTCTATTTCTTTTGCTATTGTTACACCATCATTTGTAATTAATGGTGCTCCAAACTTTTTATCTAATACAACATTTCTTCCTTTTGGTCCCATTGTTACTCTTACTGTATCTGCTAATTTATTTACACCATTTAATAAGCTTTTTCTAGCTTCTTCACCAAATTTAATATCTTTTGCCATAATAAAAATTACCTCCTAAAAATTTTAAATATATTTTACTCTACTATTGCAAGAATATCTCCTTGTTTTACAATAATAAGTTCTTCTCCTTCATATTTTATCTCAGTTCCAGCATATTTGTTTACTACAACTTTATCACCTTTTTTTACAAGCATCTTTACGGCTTTTCCGTCTACTTCTACTCCTGGTCCTACTTCAAGCACTTTTGCTATTTGTGGTTTTTCTTGTGCAGCTCCTGCTAGAATAATTCCGCTTTTTGTTGTTTCTTCACCTTCCAACATTTTTATAACAACTCTGTCTGCTAATGGTTTTAACATTTCACATTACCTCCTTAAAACATTACATCTAATATATATGCTATTACCATATAAAATATTTCTAGTATTAGCAATCGTTATTAGTGACTGCTAATATTTATATACCCTCTGTGCAAAAATGTCAATAGGTATATTCAAATTTCACATATTTTTCACATTTTAAACTTTGTATAAAATTATGCTTGATACTTTATTTTAATTATGTTATATTGATTTTATAAATTTAGACAAAGGAGGAATATTATGCCTATACACTGTAATGCACAAAAAGAAGATATTGAAAAAAAAGTTTTAATGCCTGGTGATCCACTACGTGCAAAATATATTGCAGAGAATTTTTTAGATAATGCAAAGTTAGTAAATACTGTTAGAAATATGTTTGCATACACAGGCTCTTACAAAGGAAAAAAAGTTACTGTATTTTCATCTGGTATGGGAATGCCTAGTATGGGAATTTATGCTTATGAACTTTTTAAATTTTATGATGTAGAACAAATTATACGAATTGGCTCTTGTGGTTCATATTCTGAATCATTAAATGTATTTGATACAATATTAGTAGACAGTTCTTATACAGAAGGGAATTTTGCTTATGAATGGAATGAACATGACTGTCACATCGCTAGTTCAAGTAATGAATTAAATACACAAATAGAAAACACAGCAAAAAAAATAAATATACCTTTTACACGAGGAAATACTTTGTGTAATGACTGTTTTGATGGCTATCTTGACAATATACCTAAATTTATTGATAGATTTCCTAAAGATTTGAATATAATAGCATGCGAAATGGAAGCATTTGCATTATTTTATCTTGCAAAATGCTTAAATAAACAAGCTTCTTGCTTGTTAACTGTTGTTGATTCTTTTTACACAAAACAGCAAATTTCTTCTGAAGAAAGAGAAAAAGCTTTAAATGATATGATTATTCTCGCTTTGGAAAGCATTTAAAAAGGAGGTGAATATCACCTCCAAATTTCTTACACTATCTCATCGAATCGTCATCTAATTCTTCATCTTTTTCTTCCTTAAAATCTACACTCCTAAATACACTCATATTGAATGGATCATCTCGTATTGGTAACTCTTTCATCAATTCATTATTAACCATATATCTTCTTAAATATATCTTTCTTTCATCTTCTGTAAATAAAATTCTTGTTAATATTTCAGCTTTCTCCACTTGAGGTATATCATCTTTTAGCAACTCTTTTAAACAAATTAATTCTTTTTCCTCTTTACTTAATTCATCCTTTTCCTGAATTTCTGCTAATTGCTCTGAAACCTGAACTATTCTACCAAATAACTTAGCATTTTCTATCCATGTATCTGGGTCTATAGTTCCATTGGCCACTCTAAATTCCACAGTATTATTTTTATTGTTTATATTAAATATATTTAATCCAACATATCTATCATCTTGAACTCTTTTCATATCATCAATGAACTCACTTAAGCTTTCTTCACTATATAACTGTATTGTTCCATTTTTTAATGCTTTACTTACTTTTTCTGAAATTGTTTGCGAAAAATCTCTTATTTTACTTCTAGGAGTACTTCCTTCCCTGTTACTCATAATATATATTATTCTTTCTGTATTTCCCCATATTTCATATAAATTTATATATGCCTCTTTACTTTTTAAATAATCTGCTCCTATATGTATATGTGCTCCACATCTATTAGTTATATTTTGTCCCGTTTTTTTCATCATCTCACATACCATATACACATCTTCCACATCTTCCTCATTATCTGTTAGTATAGGTGATACTATTTCAACTCCTGAATTTAAGCTAAAATCATCTTTTGTTTTCCATTTTCGTCCATTTTCTCTATCTAATACACTTTGAATTTCCTCTACAATAAATGAGTATTCTCCTTCTGTTTCAACTTCTATACCTATTGTCATATTCGGATCTAAGCCAATTCTTTTATATTTCCTATTTCGTGGTAAAAAAATCTGTTTTAATAATTCTCTATCTTTAATAGTCATATTTATTATATTTTTTCCTCTATCATCACTTACATATTTATCCATTTGCTCGCTTCTTTTTCTTTCGTCTTTTATTGATGATATCAACAATATTTGGTTTTTTAATTGTGAAAATTCCATACTTTCAAGTTGGTGTATTTTTACATCATCATCTTTAACACTCATTAATACTTTTGTCTGTAAATTCTCACTTCCTAAATAAGCTAACATTTGTATTTTTATTTTATCATCTTGAATGAATCCTATAAGCTCACTCTGTTTCTTTGGTGATAATATATATGGTAATAAATATAATTTTATTCTATCACTTAATTTTCTTATAATCTTAATCTTTAAATCATCCATTAATGGTAATTTTAAAGCTCGTACCTTTTGCTCTTCATCTTCTATTTCACTTATAATTTTAAACTTAAAAAAATGATCTTGAATAAGTTCAAGTGCTGCTAATCTTTGCTCATCTGTTTTTAGTTGCATTTTGCATAATATTTGTTTTCTTGCAAATTGTGAATCAATAACCCTCATAGCTCTAAGTTTATCGTTTTCAGATTCAAAACTGTTTATTTTATCAATTTTTTCCTTTAAACTTAACCCCTTGAGTATTTCAAATTCTTCTTCTTCTTTTTGTATATCCATTTTCTCTTCCCTTTTCTTTTTTTCAATTATACTAAATATGCTTTACGATTTCAACCATATCACCCAAATATATGCAACTATAATCACTAACGATATATTTTGCAAATATAATATGGCTATACTTGAAATAGCTGTTATCAATATTAATACTATTTTTGTTATTTTCTTTGTATATGTATATGATTTTTTCAAACCTAAAAATATATGTAATAATTCCTTTAAAATTCTACCTCCATCTAATGGATATATTGGTAATAAGTTAAATGTTCCAATCAAAAAATTAGCATATATTATATTGGCTAATTGCAATTCTGTATTTACTGCCATTAATCCTATACATATTGCTATTATTACAAAATTTATAATTGGACCTGCTAATGCTATGATTGCTCTTTTTATTGCCAAAGTATTGTACTTTGTTTTTTCTATTTCATCTTCGTCTATAGTAAAACTAATTTGCAATCCTATTGGTATTATTTTTATTTCTTGTGGTTTGAATTTTAACAATATCCCTGCCAGTAAATGTCCTAATTCATGTATTATTGCAAATACCATTAATAAAATGTACATCTCTATTTGTGAAGTAATAAGAAAAAGTAATAAGAATAAAAATATTTTTAAATCAACCTTAATATGCATATTATTCCCTTTCTAAAACTTTAATATATACTCTGGATTTATAGTCCTATCTTTTCTTATTATTTCAAAATGCAGGTGTGGTCCAGTTGCCCTTCCTGTTGAACCAACTTCTGCTATCTTTTGTCCCTGCTTTACTTTTTCATTTTTCTTAACTACTATTTTACTGCAATGAGCATATCTTGTCATAACATCTCCATTTTTTATCTCTACATGCTTTCCGGTAATCTCCTTCTGATGATACTAATGTTACATTTCCCTCCATTGCAGCATATATTGCTGTTCCTGTTTCAGCTCCAATATCAATTCCTTGATGATTAGCTGATATTATATCTGTTTTTTCTCTCGCTCCATATCTTGAAGTAACTGTACCTTTTAATGGTAGTTTAAAACTATAGTTTTTCTTTACATATTCTGCATCTTGCTCCATTGTTGTTTTTTTACTTTCTTTGTTTGATGTTTCTTCTTGTATTTCGTTTGTCTCTGCTCCTCCTACTCCGCCATTTTCATTTTTTTCTTGTTCATTTATCCCATTATTTACTTCATTTATTGGTTGTTCCTCCTCTTGGTTTTCTAAAACTATTCCCAAACTACTCAACTTGTCTTTATTGTTTTCTACAAACATACTTATTTGCTGATATACATTACCAAAATTTATATCATAAGATAACATCTCTCTTGTTTTATTTATTACATTATCTGAAAATATATAATTAGAATTTTTTATTAAATAAAATACTATATATATAACTGCACAAATGGCTATCTGCAAACCCATCTTTTTAAATAAAGAAATTTTACTTTTATTAGTATTTACACTATTGGTAGAAACCCTTATTCCATTACCATTAGACATTCTTCTCCTATTATATATTTCCTCAGCTCTTCTTATTCTTTCTTCTTGACTAATAGTTTTTTCCAAAACAAAAACACCTCTTCCTTTGTTGTTTTTTTAATTTATATGTCCATTCGAGGTGTTTTATAACTAATTTTTTAAATACTTTTGTAGCGAAGCCACTTTTCTTAATTTATTTCCAAATATTTTTTCATTATTTCATTTGCAAATTTATTAATTATTATATAATTATCTGTCATTCCTTCTCTATTTATGTATTTACCTAATATTTCCGCATCAACCCTTTCTAGCATAATTAATTTATCAAATTTTAACATTGATAATATATATGTGATTTCATCATATAAAATAAATGCATCTTCTTCATAATTATCCTTGTTTTCATTTAATTTTATTACTTTTATGTTATCTAAAAAAGTATTTGCTACTGCTCTTTTTTCCATTTCCGCTTCTTTTTCTTCTTCAGTCATCTCATAAAAATCTTTATTTATAAAACTCCTTACTAAGCTATCCATATCTTTGTACTGGTATTTTTCATCTCTCTCTATAACAATTAAATTTTCCATAT
>CANQHH010000078.1 GCA_947623615.1 uncultured Clostridia bacterium
GGTTACTTCATATAGCTAATGGTGGTTATATTATTTTCCAAGCAAACGATTTATTAACAAACAATCTATGTTATGATGCCTTAAAAAAAGTTTTAAGAAGTAAACAATTAGGAATTGAAAATGCTGCAGATCCACGTTCTTCAATGGTTATGGTTTCATTAAAGCCAGAGCCAATACCTCTTCATCTAAAAGTAATATTAATTGGAGATGAAAATATTTATCAAACATTACTTGCAATAGATAGCGATTTCAGAAAATTATTTAAAATAAAAGTAGAATTTGCAGATGATGCCCCTTTAACTCAAGATAATATAAACAAGCTTGCGAGATTTGTTAAAGGATACTGTGATCATGAACAAATATTACCTCTTGATAACACAGCGATGGCAAAAGTTGTTGAATATGCTTCCAAACTTGCAGATAGTCAATCTAAACTTTCAACAAGATTTACTGATTTATCTCAAATTATTGGTGAAGCTGCAACTTGGGCTAGACTTTCTAGAGCGAAAATTATTACAAGTGAACATATCATTAAAGCTTTATCCGAAAAGAAGGATAGAGCAAGGAAATATGATGAAAAATACTTAGAAATGATAAAAGAAAACACTCTTTTAATAGATACTCACGGAGAAAAAATAGGACAAATAAATGGTTTAACTATTATGAACGTTGGAGATTACACCTTTGGTAAACCTGTAAAAATAACTGCAAATACTTATACCGGAAAAAGTGGAATTATAAATATAGAACGTGAAGTTGAACTATCTGGCTCAACACACTCAAAAGGAGTTCTAATATTAAGTGCATATTTGGGTGAAATGTTTGCACAAGATATTCCTCTTTCACTTACTGCTAGTATATGTTTTGAACAATTATACAATGGAGTAGATGGTGATAGTGCTTCATCAACTGAATTATATGCTATTTTATCTAGCTTATCTGGTGTACCAATAAATCAATCTATTGCTGTTACTGGCTCAGTAAATCAAAAAGGTGAAATTCAACCAATTGGTGGTGCAAATGATAAAATAGAAGGATTTTTCCAAATTTGCCAAATGAGAGGTTTAGATGGAAAACACGGTGTTATTATACCAAAACAAAATATAAACAATTTGAATCTTTCTTCTGAGGTTGTCGATGCAGTTAAAGATGGACTTTTCCATATATATGCAATTTCAACTATCGAAGAAGGTATTGAAATATTAACTGGTGTACCAGCTGGTAAAATGGACGAAAATGGAAATTTCCCTGCTGGAACAATAAATTACTTAGCATATCAAAAATTAAAGAAATACGCAAATGCAGCTAAAGATTAAAAAATAAAACCCTGATTGAATTTCAATTAGGGTTTTATTTTTTTGGATTATTTATCACTTTTTTCTTTTTTAGCTTTTTTTTCTTTCTTTTCTTCTACTGGTTCTTCCTTAACAGTATCAACAACCTCTTCAACAACTGGTTCTTCTGTTTCAACTGCAGGAGCTTCTTCAGGTGCTGTTTCTGGAGCTACTTCTTCAACTGGCTCTTCTACAGTAGTCTCTTCTACAGTAGCTGTTGCTTCCTCCACAGCAGTCTCATCATCTGATAACTCTTCTTTTATTATAATTTCTTTATTTTCAATTCTTGCACCAATATCTTCTTTAGTCTTAGCTGCCTTACCAATTCTGTCTCTTAAGTAATATAGTTTAGCACGTCTTGCTTTACCAACTCTTACTACTTCTACTTTTTCTACCATTGGTGAATGTACTAAAAATGTTTTCTCAACACCTACACCGTAAGCTACACGTCTAACTGTAAATGTTGCATTAACTCCTCCACCTTGTTTTTTTATTATAATTCCTTCAAATACTTGTATTCTCTCTCTATTTCCTTCCTTAATTCTTTGGTGTACTCTAACAGTATTACCAACTTTAAGTTCAGGTATCTTATTCTTTAATTGTTCATGTTCAATTGATTTTATGATATCCATTTGATATCCTCCCTTCTTAATTTATGTATCGGTTTGTCTTACAAACAAACTTGCATTATATTTACCTATTTAATAGGTCTGGACGATTTTTTCTTGTAATATTTAATGATTGTTCTTCACGCCACTTTTTAATATTTTCATGGTGTCCAGATAATAATACCTCTGGCACCCTTACTCCTCTAAATTCTTCTGGTCTCGTATATTGTGGATATTCCAATAGATTATTTGAAAACGATTCTTCTATTATAGAATCTTTATTTAAAACTCCTTCGACATATCTACTAACAGAATCTATTAATACCATCGCTGGTATTTCCCCTCCTGTTAATACATAATCACCTATTGATATTTCCTCATCAACGATCTCATCCAAAACTCTTTGGTCTATTCCCTCATAATGTCCACAGATTATAATTAAATGTTCTTCATTTGCTAATTCTTTTACTTTTTTCTGGTCTAATACTTTTCCTTTTGGAGACATATATATAACTTTTGCTTTTTCATCTTTTACAGATTTATATGCATCATATACGATATCTGGTCTAATAACCATTCCTGCGCCCCCACCATAAGGAGTATCATCTACTTTTTTATGTTTATCCTTAGAAAAATCTCTAATATTGGTTATATCAATCTCTATTAAATGTTTTTCTATAGCTCTACCTATAATGCTTTCTTTTAAAGAATCAAACATTTCCGGAAAGAGTGTAAGAATATCGAACTTCATTTATTTCTCCTCATTTCACTTTAGATTAAACCTTCTAGCAAATGCACAATAATTTTTTCATTTTCAATATCTATCACTTTAATTACTTTCTGTATTCCTGGTAAAAGAATTTGCTTTCCTAATTCATTTTTGACAACATATATATCATTACCTTTATTATTATATATATCATCAACCTTTCCAAGTAGTTCTCCTTCTTCTGTATATACATTTAAGCCTATTAAATCTGCAATAAAATATGTGTCTTCTGGTAGCTTTCTAGCATCTGCTCTTCTTATTTTTAAATAACAGCCTTTGTATTGTTCTGCCTCTTCGATGTTATTTATTCCTTTAAGTTTTAATAACACTACCGTTTGTTTATACATTACATCTTCTATTTGCATTTCTATTAATTCTTTATTTTTCACAACTAAAACACTTTTTAGTTCTTCAAACCTTTTTAAGTCATCTGTAAAAGGTTTTACTTTTACAAATCCTTTTATCCCAAATGTATTTACTATTTGCCCTACTTCAAAATATTCTTGCTTCATTTTACCCTTCTTTTTTAGATTTTAGTCTATAAAATCTATAGATATTCTTTTTTTCTCTTTAGCACCTAGTGATTTTATAAGTGTACGTATTGCTTTTGCATTTCTACCTTGCTTTCCAATTACTCTACCCATATCACCTTCTGCTACTTTTACTTCGTAGACATACTTTTCTCCTTCAATTTTTTCAACTACTGAAACAGAATCTTTATCATCTACTATGTTTAAAATGATACTTTCTAAAATTTCTTTCATCTTTTTCTCCTATACTATTTAGCTTTTTCAATTAAAGATTTAACTGTATCTGTTGGTTTAGCACCATTTTTTATCCATTTTTCTACTTTTTCTTTATCAAGAACAATTGTAGATGGATCTGTCATAGGATTATATGTTCCTACCTTTTCTATTATTTTTCCATCTCTTGGGCTTCTTGAATCAGCCACAACTATATGATAGAATGGAGCTTTTTTAGCACCTTGTCTTTGTAATCTTATCTTTACCATTTATTTCACCTCCCTAAATTTTCTCAAGCACTACTGCAAAATGCATTTACAATAATTATCTTGATATCTATATATAAAAATTAAAAACAAATTTATTTAGATTTTTAAATTATTTAATTCATCTAAGTTCATACCCTTCAACATTTTCTTCATATTTTTTTCATTATTCATTTTCCTCATCATTTTTTGTGTCATTTCAAATGTTTTCATGAATTTATTTATATCTTGAACTGATGTTCCACTACCTTTAGCTATTCTAACACGTCTATTTCCATTAAGCAATTTTGGATTTTTTCTCTCTTCTTTTGTCATCGAAGAAATAATTGCTTCAATCCTTATAAATTCTTTATCATCTACTTTTACATCTTTCAATTGATTCATTCCTGGTATCAATTTTAATAAAGATGAAAAAGAACCCATCTTTTTTATTTGCTTTAGTTGTGCTAAATAATCATCTAAATCTAATTCTTTTTTCTTTCTTAATTGTTTTTCTAATTTTTCAGTTTCTTCTAAATCAAATGTTTCTTCTGCCTTTTCTATAATAGATAAAACATCACCCATTCCTAATATTCTAGATGCCATTCTTTCTGGATGAAATACTTCTATATCATTTAACTTTTCTCCTGTTGCTGCAAACTTAATAGGTCTACCTGTTACTTTTTTTACAGAAATAGCCGCACCACCACGTGTATCACCATCAAGCTTTGTAAGAACTACACCATCAATTCCTAATTGTTCATTAAATGATGTAGCAACATTTACTGCATCCTGTCCTGTCATAGAATCTACAACTAATAATATTTCATGTGGTTTTACATTTGATTTTACATTTTTTAATTCCTGCATCAATTCTTCATCAATATGCAATCTTCCTGCTGTATCTAAAATAACTACATCATTCAATTTGCTTATTGCAGAATCTATTGCCTGTCTTGCAATTTTTACAACATCTTTTGAATTTTCGTTTGCAAATACTGGTATATTAAGCTGTCCACCTACAACCTGCAATTGCTTTATAGCTGCTGGTCTATATACATCACATGCAACTAACAATGGCTTTTTTCCTTGTTTTCTAAGCAAATTAGCAAGCTTTCCAGCTGTTGTTGTTTTACCAGAACCCTGCAACCCCACAAGCATAATAATTGATGGAGGGTTTGATGTAAGATTAATTTTGCTATCAGTTCCACCAAGTAACTCAACTAATTCATCTTTTACAATTTTTACAACTTGTTGACCTGGAGTTAATGATTTTAATACATCTTGTCCTAATGCTTTTACTTGTATGGTATTAATAAATTCCTTTACAATTGCATAGTTTACATCCGCTTCTAATAATGCCAGTTTTACCTCTCTTAACATTTCTTTTAAATCACTCTCTGTGATTCTTGTTTTGCCTCTTAATTTTCTTGTTACTGACTGAAGTTTTTCTGATAATCCTTCAAAAGCCATACATTTTCCTCCTTTAGTTTAAACAAATTAATTCTTTTCTTATATTATTTAAAATCTTTTCAATTTTTTTGTCTGACGATGTTTCTTGAATTTTACTTAGTTCAACTAATATATCTTGTATTTGCTTTTCTTGTTTTAACATCTTTTTCATAATTAAAAGCTTTTCTTCATACTCGAAAAGTTTATTTTCCCCCTTTTTTATTACATCTCTTACTGCTTGCCTAGTTATATTATTATTTTCAGCAATTTCTGAAAGTGATAAGTCATTGTTATAATAATCATTTATAAATTCATATTGCTTTTCTGTTAAAAGTTTTCCATATATCTGACATAACATACTGACTTCAACATGTTTTTCCATTGTACACACTTCCTTTTTAACATACAAAAAGTATATCAGCATTATTTTGTAATGCTAATATACTTTACACCATTTTTTCTGATTTGTCAAGTGTTTTGAGGAATTTTTCAGCTTAAATCACCAATATTTTTTATAAACTACAAGTTTTAACAAATATTTTTAACAAATTCACGTCCTTCCTCTGTTTCCAACCAGTTTACAATTTTAGAAATATTCTCATTATCAGTTCTATATATCAAATATACCTCAAATAATAACGGATAATCTTTATCTTTAATATCTTTATTATTTACATTAATTATTTTTGCATTATTATTTGTATGCATTTTAGAATAAATAGTCTTAAATTCTAAATCCACTTTCGATTCACTTATTTTTTCCTTTTGCTCATCAGATGGTCCAGTAGCAATTATAATATCAGCTTTTCCACTAATAATATCTGAAAATGCTTGTGAAGTTGAAACCATTTTCAGCGATTCATTAGAATATGAATCTTCACTATATATATTCTGTACAATATTAGCTGTGAATGGGTAAAAAGTACTTGTAGCTTCAATTTTAGGTAAGTTGTTTTCTATTTTTATACTTTGTTCTTGTTTAAATAACACATTGTTTTTTGAAAATGGTTCAAACATATTTTTTCTCCTGCAAATTAATATAATTATTTATGGAGTGACGCGCAGTTTGGAGGCTTGGTAAAGCCGACAGTAAGGAACGTAATAAAT
>CANQHH010000079.1 GCA_947623615.1 uncultured Clostridia bacterium
GATAAGAAATACTATAAAGGAGAGCAAGTTACATTTAAGTATTCAATACATCAATCATATATATACAGAGTATCAGGAGGAGATTGCAATTATGAGTTTACACCAGCATGGTTTACAGGTGCAGAAGTAGATAAACTAACAATAAGATGGAATAAAGATAAAGTAAAAGAAAGTGATGCTAAGGAAAAGGATGGAAATTACTTAATTTGGAGAAAGACATCAATGAAAAAAGGTGAAAAAATAACAGCTAAGGTAAAATATGATAAAACGTCATTTTCATCATTAGTTCCAGATGAGAAAAACTATAATTCTGACGGAGGTGCTTATGGTTTAAAATTTTTAGGTATCTGTTTACTTATTGGAATAGTTCTAGGTGTAATATCAGGAATATTTAGCAGGGGAATGAATAATAGATATTATAGGCATAGAGGATTCTATTATGGAGGACCACATAGAGGTTGTGTACGAAGTAGTTGTGCATGTGCTTGCGCACATAGTAGTTGTGCTAGTAGTTGCGCATGTGCTTGTGCTGGTAGTGGTAGAGCAGGTTGTTCAAGAAAAGATTTTTATGGAACAAATTTAAATAGAGAAAAATTAGATAAAGCTATGAGTAAAAATAGATAATTTGATATATCGTAAATATATAAAAATAGAGGGAAAACTTCATTTTATTTGGAGTTTTCCCTCTATTTGTGTACATCTTTAAATTCAATTAATTAGTTGCTTGAAATTTTTGTTTTACTTGATCTATTTTATTCTGTTCTGCAGTTTCTGTTTTGTACCAACCTTTTTCAGCCATTAAGTTATACAATTTGTTTTGAATATCTAAAGATTCATTTAGTGCATCTTTAAAGGCACAATGTACTTCTGCGGTTGTGGATTCGATAGTTCCATGTAAATATAAATCACAAACTCCTTTTATAACTAATAATTCCTTTTCCATTAAATCTTTATCTTCCATAGGCTCCTCCTTATAATAAGTTTAAAAACTTGCTAAATATTTCGGAATGTTTAGTTTCTAATTCTTTAACATAATTTGATAAATTAACATCTTTTAATAAATTAGAAGTATTCTGACAGCAAGTTTTCATAAAAGTTTCATGTCCTAAAGCATCTTCAACATATAAAAGTTCTTTACTTGTCATATTATCACCACCTATAGATAGTATTTCCAATAAAAAGAAAATTATACAAATAAATACAGTAAAAGTAGATGTAATGGATAAAATAAATATAGTAAATATTTGATTTTATGACCTTGCTTGTTGTTATATTTAGCAATAAATACAATTGGTAATATAACAAATATACAAGAAAGAATATATCTTAAATTTACACCAGCTATAATCATGTAATAACCATATCTCATAACACATAGGCAAATATATGAAATAATCGTAGCTAGCTTATTGTTTTTAAATAGATGGAAAGAGAAAATTACAATGATTCCCCAAAAACCATAATCTACATTTAGTAAACTACCAATATATGCAACTAGTAATACACTGAAAATACCTAAGATTTTTTTTAGTTCAATATTAAACAATTTTAAATTTAATTCTTTATTTTGTATATTAGAAAAATAGTCATATAAAATCATGCAAAGTAATCCTAGTGATAATGTAAAAAATATATTTAAACTATTTGATTCACTTGAAATAAACTTAGTTACAAACAGGTGAAATGGAATTTGCGAAATTATAGCGAAAACAAGTAACCTTGCAAAATATTTTTTTAAATTTTTAGTATGTTTATATCCTTCTGAAATTTGAAATGCAAATATGGGAAATGCGATTCGACCTATTATATTAAAACCACTAAATCCACCCATAATAGCATAGCCAGAATGATCACAAAACATAGTAATAACTGCAATTATTTTTAGTACAAAACTTGACATATATTTCTCTCCTATAATAATTTTTTTTGATTATATCATTTTTTTAAAGAATATTGAATAAAAATCCGAAAATAAACAAATTCTTAAAAAAACTTGCATTTTTGCGAAAAACGTGCTATTATATTTCTATTCAAAAATATATAAAAACAATAATAAAGGACAAGACAGATTTATTACGTCTTACAGAGAGCCAAGTAAGCTGAGAGTTTGGCAGATTAGGATATATTTGTTATCACCTTTTAGTTATTTAGTTGAAATTGTGTGAATTGTGTGGATTACAAGAGTAAATTAAATCGTATTCTTGCGTTAAAAGAGGTAAAGAGAAATAATATAAATTTTATATAATTTATATTGTTTTAAATTAGGTGGTACCACGGAAAATATTAACTATTTCGTCCTATTGGATAGAAATAGTTTTTTGTTTATATAGTATTTTACAAGGAGGAATGAATTATGAGTGAGGAAAAAAAGGATTATGGAAAAACGCTAAATCTGCCTAAAACAGATTTTCCAATGAGAGCAAGTTTACCAGAGAGGGAGCCAGAAATACAAAAAAATATTTTTGAAAATAATTTGTATGAAAAAGTATTAGAAAAAAATAAAGGAAATGATACATTTGTATTACATGATGGACCACCATATGCAAATGGTGAAATTCATGCAGGTCATGCTTTAAATAAAATATTAAAAGACACAATAGTTAGATATAAAAGTATGCAAGGTTTCTATTCTGAATATATTCCAGGTTTTGATACACATGGTATGCCAACAGAGAAAAAAGCTATAGAAAAGTTGGGACTAGATAGAAGTAAAATTCCTGTAACACAGTTTAGAGATACATGTAAAGAATTTACTGACAAATATAAGAATGTTCAAATAGCTGGATTTAAAAGATTAGGTGTTTTAGGAGATTGGAAAAATCCATATATAACATTTGATCCTAAAATGGAAGCTAGACAAATTGGCGTATTTGGAGATATGTATAAAAAAGGATATATATATCAAGGATTGAAACCAGTGTATTGGTGTACTGACTGTGAAACAGCACTTGCAGAAGCAGAAATAGAGTATAAAGATGTAAATTCTACTTCAATATATGTTAAATTTCCAGTTAAAGATTCAAAAGGACTATTTTATGAGAAAGATACATTTGTAGTTATTTGGACAACAACACCATGGACATTACCAGGTAACACAGGTATTACTTTAGGAGCTGATTTTGATTATAGCATTGTAGATGTTGGAAAAGAAAAATATATCATAGCTTCAGAGCTTGTAGAAAAAGTAATGGAAGTTGCTGGAATAACTGAATATACTGAAATAGAGAAAATTAAAGGAGAAAAATTCGATGGTGTGCTTTGCAGACATCCGTTTTTAGATAGAGATTCTAAAATAATAATGGGAAGCGTAGATACTGTGAATGTCGAATTAACAGAAGGTACAGGAGCGGTTCACACAGCACCAAGTTATGGTAAAGAAGATTATTTAGCAGGAATAAAAAATGGATTAGATGTAATAGTTACAGTTGATAGTAAAGGACATCAAACAGAAGGGGCAGGTCCTTTCAATGGAATGTTTTACGCGAAATCTAATAAAGAAATTACAAAATGGTTAGATGAAAATGGTTATTTATTAAAAGAAAAAGAGATTTCACACTCATATCCACATTGTTGGAGATGTAAAAAGCCAGTTATATTCAGAGCAACAGAGCAATGGTTTGCATCTATAGAAGGATTTAGAGATACAGCATTGGAAGAAATAAAAAAAGTAAAATGGATTCCAGCATGGGGAGAAGAAAGAATTTCTAGCATGATAAGAGATAGAGCAGATTGGTGTATTTCTAGACAACGTACATGGGGAGTTCCTCTTCCAATATTCTATTGTGAAAAATGTAATCATCCATTTGTTACAGATGAATCAATAAAAAAGATACAAAGTATATTTAAAGAAAAAGGTTCAAATGCATGGTATGATATGTCTGTAGAGGAATTGTTGCCAGAAGGTGCAAAATGTAGTGAATGTGGAGATACTCATTTCATAAAAGAAACAGATATTATGGATGTATGGTTTGATTCAGGTTCAACACATCAAAGTGTATTAGTTGAAAGAGGATTACCATATCCAGCAGATTTATATTTGGAAGGAACAGATCAATATAGAGGTTGGTTCCAATCATCACTTCTAACATCTGTAGCTATGAATGGAATAGCTCCATACAAACAAGTTTTAACTCATGGATTTGTAACAGATGGACAAGGTAGAAAAATGTCTAAAAGCTTAGGAAATGGTGTGTCACCAGAAGATGTTGCGAATAAATATGGTGCAGACATATTAAGATTATGGGCTTTGTCAGCAGACTATACAAGTGAAGTTGGTTTGTCAGATGATATTTTAAAACAAATTTCAGAAGTTTATAGGAAATTAAGAAATACAGCAAGATATATTTTAGGTAATACTGAGGACTATAATCCAGATGAACCTGTAAAATATTCAGATTTACAAGAAATTGATAAATGGGCATTAACTAGGTTAAATAAATTAATTAGAGATTGCACATACAATTACGATAATTATACATTTAGTGGTTGCTATCATTCAGTAAATCAATTCTGTGTTTCAGATATGAGTAACTTCTATTTAGATATTATAAAAGACAGATTATATACATCTAAGAAAGATTCTATAGAAAGAAGAGCTGCACAAACAACAATGTATACTATTTTAGATAGCTTAGTTAAAATATTAGCTCCAATGATATGTTTTACAGCAGAAGAAATATGGGGATTTATGAAACATAAAGAAGGGGAAGATTTAGAAAGTGTAATGCTTACTGATTTCCCAAAAGTTAATAAGTTATATGATAATAAAGAAATATCAGAGAAATGGGATAGAATATTAAAACTAAAAGATATAGTGGCTAAAGATTTGGAATTAGCAAGAGCTCAAAAAACAATAGGACATTCTTTAAATGCAAAAGTTACTTTATTTGCAAATGAGAAAGAATATGAATTTTTGAAAGAAAATGAAGAATTATTGAGAACAGTATTTATAGTTTCAGATTTAGAAGTGAAACAAAGTGAAAGAAGAGAAGAAGAAAAAATAGGTGTAAAAGTAGAACAAGCATTAGGTGAAAAATGTGAAAGATGTTGGATGTATTCAACAACCGTAGGAGAGGATAAAGAGAATCCTACAATTTGTCATAGATGTAGTGAAGCTATACATTAATGAAAAGGAGCAAAAATGAAGGTAGCAGATTTTAATTATGAATTACCAGAGGAATTGATTGCGCAAGTTCCTATTAAAGATAGGAGCGCATCAAGACTTATGGTATTACATAGAAATAATGAAACTATTGAACATAAAAATTTTAAAGATATCATAGATTACTTAAAGCCAGGTGATTGCTTAGTAAGAAATAATACTAAAGTAATACCAGCAAGACTATATGGTGTAAAAGATGAAACAGGGGCAAAGGTGGAGTTCCTATTATTAAATAGATTAGAAGATGATATTTGGGAAGTAATGGCAAGACCAGGAAGAAGATTGCAAGAAGGAACAAAGGTATCTTTTGGAGATGGAATATTAAAAGCAGAAATACTAGAAAAAATGCCTGGAGGAAATAGAAAAGTAAAGTTTGAATATAAAGGAATATTTAATGAAATTTTAGATGAAATAGGTCTTATGCCTCTTCCACCATATATACATGAATCTTTGAAAGATAAAGAGCGTTATCAAACAGTATATGCAAAATATGAAGGCTCAAGTGCCGCACCTACAGCAGGTTTACATTTTACTGATGAACTTATAAAGCAGATACAAGACAAGGGAGTAGAAATAGCTAATGTAACACTTCATGTTGGAATTGGTACATTTAGACCAGTAAAGGTAGAAAATATAGAAGAACATGAGATGCATACAGAGCATTTCTACATAAAAAAAGAAGATGTAGAAAAAATTAATAGAGCAAAGAGAAATGGAAATAGAGTAATTGCTGTAGGTACAACTTCATGTAGAGTTTTAGAAACTATTGCAGATGATAATGGAATAGTAAAAGAGATGGAATCTGATACTAATATATTCATATTTCCAGGTTATAAATTCAAATGCATAGATGGTTTGATTACTAATTTTCATTTACCAGAGTCAACATTAATAATGTTAGTTTCTGCTTTGGCAGGTAAAGAATTTGTGATGAATGCATATAAAGAAGCGGTAAAAGAAAAATATAGATTTTTTAGTTTTGGAGATGCAATGTTTATAGAATAGAAGGAGAAAAAAATTAATGGAACCAGCAATAACATATCAATTAATTCATAAGGATAAAAATTCAGGTGCAAGAAGAGGAGTAAT
>CANQHH010000080.1 GCA_947623615.1 uncultured Clostridia bacterium
TATTTTAAAGACAATAATTGCTATGAAGAATTTGAAGATTATTTAATATATATTGCGTTAAATCACATTTATATAAGATGCAATATGCTAATATCAACAATGCAGTATAATATGAAAATAGATTTTATAAATAAGGTATTTGAATTTTTAGATACTGATTTTCCAAATTGGAAGGAACATGAATATTATTTTAAAAATACAAAGAA
This sequence comes from uncultured Clostridia bacterium, assembly GCA_947623615.1. Classification (GTDB taxonomy): domain Bacteria; phylum Bacillota; class Clostridia; order TANB77; family CAG-508; genus CALXVA01. The sequence goes on from CANQHH010000080.1 coordinate 207, forward strand.
AAACAAAGAAAACTATATTTCAAAATCATATTGGAAGAAAAAAACTTTTTTCCAAGTTATGAAATTGGATGGTGCAATAAAAAAAAGAAAGAAAAAATTTAAGAAAATAACTAACTATAATAATTTAGGTAGTATATATGTAAAATATTGTGAGAAATTGCCAATAAATGACAAGCTAATATTGATAGATTCACAACATGGTAATGACATAAATGGAAATATGTTTTATATCATGCAAGAATTAAATAACAATGAAGAATATAGTAGTTATAGTGTGTTTTTAGGTGTTGAGCCTAAAAGAATGCAAGAATTTGAGGAAAAATTAAATTTTTATAATTTGAAAAAGGTGAACTTGGTCTTGAATAGAACAAAAGAATATATGAAATTACTAGCAACAGCAAAATATTTATTTTCAGATACAAGTTTTACACCAAATTATATAAAAAGAGATGGACAAATATATTTAAACACATGGCATGGTACACCATTAAAAACATTGGGAAGAAAAACTAAAAAAGACTTTGAAGGTATAGCAAATTTGCAAAAGAATTTTGTTGTGGCAGATTATTTATTATACCCAAGTGAATATATGATGGAACATATGCTAGAAGACTACATGTTAGATAATATTGCTAAAAATAAAATATTACTTTGTGGATATCCAAGAAATTCAATATTTCTAAATGATGAAAGAAGAAATAAGGTAAGGGAAGAGTTAAATATTGCTGATAAAGAGTTGATTGCATACATGCCAACATGGAGAGGGACTCTAGGAAATAAAGATACAGATGAATATATAGAAACTTTAAAAAGATATTTAGAATATTTATCGAAAAATTTAAAAGAGAATCAATTATTATATGTAAATGTTCATCCTTATGTGAAAGATTATATAGAATTTGATGATTATGAAAACATATTAGCATTTCCAAAGCAATATGAAACTTATGATTTTTTAAATGTTTGTGATATATTGATAACAGATTATTCAAGTGTATTTTTTGATTTTGCATTAACAAAAAGAAAAATTGTACTATTCACATATGATGAGGAAAAATACTTAAATGATAGAGGATTGTATGAAAGCTTAGATAATCTACCATTTCCAAGAGTATATACAGTAGAAGATTTACTTGATGAAATAAATAATAAAGAAATAGTAAATTATAGTAGCTTTTTAGAAAAGTTTTGTAATTATGATAGAGTGGATATACCTCGAAAAATATGTAGTAAAATTATACTAGGGCAAGAAAATAATTTAAAAATCATTAACATGCCACAAAATGGTAAAGAAAATGTGTTAATATTAATAAGAAATTTTTCAAATAAAGAAGTAAATAAAAGATTTTTCGAGCTAGTAAATAACACTAATGATTTTAAATACAATTATTATATAGGATATATATCTAGGTGGATGAGAAGATATTCATATAATTTACTAAAATTACCTAAAGAAATAAGATATATGGGGCAGTTGTATTCATTTTGCAATATATCTTTAAAAGATAAAGTAATGTTTAGGATGTATAATAAGTATGGTAATGGAGTAAATTGTGATGCGAAGACTTATGAAAAGATATTAAAAAATGAATTAAAAAGAATATATAATAATATAAACTTTAAAACAATAGTACTTTTAGGAGAAGAAAAGGATTTAAGAATAAAATTATTTTCTAAATATGATAATTGTTTTAAAATTTTATATAATCCGGATAGTGAAAGGGCAAATTTGTATAGTAAAATGTATGATTACATTATTTCAGATGAGGAATTCGAGAAATATAATGATATAAATGAAATTGTAAAATTAGGAGAGATGTAGAAATGAAAAGAATTTTAACATACGGGACATTTGATTTATTACATTATGGGCATATAAGGTTATTAAAAAGAGCGAAAGCTTTAGGAGATTATTTAATAGTGGCACTTTCAACAGACGAATTTAATGAATTAAAAGGAAAAAAATCATATCATAATTATGAAACACGAAAAAAAATGTTAGAAGCAATAAGATATGTTGATTTAGTAATACCAGAAGAGAATTGGGAACAAAAAATATCTGATATTCAAAAATATGAAGTTGATGTAGTTGTAATGGGAAGTGACTGGGCTGGAAGTGATAAGTTTAGTTATTTGACAAAATATTGTGAATTAATTTATTTAGATAGAACAGAAGGAATATCTACAACAAAAATAAAAAATGAGTTAAGATTACAAAATCCAATAAATGGTGTAGATCAACTACCAGAGCCAGAATCAGAGTAAGATATTTTTATGTAGTATAAAGAAAAGGAGTATAAGATTTGAAGGAATTAATAGGAATAATAAAAGACCACATTTTATATAGACAGCAAATTTTAAAACTAGCAAGAGCAGATTTGCAAAAAACTTATAGAGGTGCTGCTTTAGGCTGGTCATGGGCTATAATAAAACCTGCGGTAACAATATTTGTATATTGGTTTGCGTTTTCAATAGGAATTAAAGGAGGCGGTGCAGATGTAGAGGGATTCCCTTTTTTCTTATGGCTAATGGCAGGGATTATACCATGGTTTTATATAAATGATATGTTATCGCAAGGTTCAAATGCGATTAGAAAATACAGTTATTTGGTAACAAAAATGAAGTTTCCAGTTTCTACAATACCGACATTTGTGAGTATATCTAAATTTACCGTGCATATTATACTAGTTATAATAACAGTTTTGATATTTATATTTATGGGACATTCGCCAGATATATATATAATTCAATTACCACTGTATATGTTTTTGAATTTTGCGTTTTTTACTATATTTTCATTGTTTGCATCATTATTATCTGCAATGAGTAAAGACTTTGCAAATTTGATAAAGTCATTAATAATGGCAATTTTCTGGCTATCAGGAATTATATGGAATGTTAAAAATTTAGATATTGGTTGGATTAAAAAAATACAAATGATAAATCCCGTAACTTTTTTAGCAGAAGGATATAGAAATTGTTTTATACATAAAGTATGGCTTTTTGAGCAACCTGAAAAGTTGATATGTTTTGCAATAGTATTAGGAGTACTTGCAATTGCATCATTATGGACATATAAAAAACTAAGAAAAGAAATTCCAGATGTATTATAACTTAGAAAGAGAGGAATATGGGCAAAATGGATAACAAAGAAGTAGTAATAGAATTCAAAAATGTTACGAAATTGTACAAGCTATTTAAAAATGACAAAAAAAGATTGTTACATACATTTTTTAAAAGAATAAAATATAAAGAAAAGCGAGCTGTAAATGATGTATCTTTTCAAATAAGAAGAGGAGAAGCGGTAGCTTTATTTGGAAAAAATGGTGCAGGTAAGTCAACAGTACTAAAGTTAATAACAGGTGTAAGTTTTCCAACTGAAGGTGATGTGATTGTTAAAGGTAGAGTAAGTGCACTTTTAGAGCTCACATCAGGATTTGATCCAGAGTTTACAGGTAGAGAGAATATATATTTAAAGGGTAGATTATTAGGTCTTAAAGATAATGAAATTAAGGAACTAGAAGAAACCATAATAGAATTTGCAGGAATAGCAGAATATATGGATCAACCTGTTAGAACATACTCAAGTGGTATGAAGGCGAGATTAGGTTTTTCTATAAATGTAAATATAAGACCAGAAATATTTATTGTTGATGAGGCATTAAGTGTTGGAGATGAAGAATTTAAAAATAAATGTATAAAAAAAGTAAAAGAGATAGTTGCAAAAGAAGATGTTACATTACTATTTGTAACACATGCAACAGGAGTGGCAAGACAATTTTGTACAAGAGGAATACTTATGAAAGAAGGAAAATTAATGTTTGATGGAGACATTGATGAAGCAATAAAGAAGTATGAAAGTACAATAAAAAAATAAAAATCAATGAAAGCAATGAAGAGGATAAAAGATGAAGCAAATATTAAATTATATAAAATTAATGAGAGTTAAGCATTATATAAAAAACTGTTTAATATTTTTACCACTTATATTTAGTTTGAATTTTACAAATTTTAATATGGATATAAATGTGGTAGTAGGATTTTTAGCATTTTCGCTAATGTGTTCTATAGTATACATAATAAACGACATACAAGATGTTGAAAAAGACAGGAATCATCCGGAAAAATGTAAAAGACCAATTGCATCTGGGAAGGTTTCTGTAAAAGAGGCATATATTTTGGCTGCAGTTTTGATGTTGATTGTAGCAGGAATAGTAATAATATCAAAAATGAATTATGCAAGTATTGGTGTACTTATAGGGTATTTATTATTAAATATTGCATATACGAAAAAATTAAAAAACATTCCTATGGTAGATGTAATAGTATTAGTAGCAAGTTTTGTGGCAAGAATAATATATGGAGCAGTTTTAATTAATGTTGAAGTATCAAATTGGTTATATTTAACAGTAATTTCGTTTTCATTCTATCTATCTTTAGGCAAAAGAAGAAATGAGCTACAAAAAAGTGAATCAACAGGAGTAAATGTAAGGGAAGTGTTAAAATATTATAACAAGGATTTCTTAGATAAGAATATGTATTTATGTTTAGCATTAACAATAGCATTTTATTCTTTGTGGTGTGTAGATCCAGTTAATATAATGAAATTTGGTACAAACTATTTAGTTTTTACAGTTCCATTGGTTATGATTATTTGTATGAAGTATAGTTTGATTATTGAAGGAGATTCTTATGGAGATCCTGTAGAAGTATTGTTATCAGACAAAATCTTGTTAGGACTAGTGTTATTATATGTACTGATAATGGGACTATTAATTATTATCTAATAATGAATTCAAATAAAATATAAAAAAATTAATAAATTTTAGAAAAAATCTTGAATAAACTAAATTATTAGTATAATATATAGAAAGAAAAAATGTATAAATAATTATTCAAAGGAGTATATATATACTAAGGAGGACGTAACATGGGAAATATAAAAGTAAATTTTAAAAATGCAAGAACATTCGAAGAAAATGTTATGAATTATTCGGACAAAGTACTAAGTATTCATAAAGAATTGCATGAAAAGTGTAATGATGAAAGAGAAGCACTAGGTTGGTTAGAATTACCAACAAATTATGATAAAACAGAATTTGAAAGAATAAAATTGGCAGCTGAGAAAATACAATCAGATTCAGACATATTATTAGTTATAGGAATAGGAGGTTCATATTTAGGAGCAAGAGCAGTCATAGAATCACTTACAAATACATTTTATAACATGTTACCAAAAGAAGAGAGAAAGACTCCTCAAATATTATATGTTGGAAATAATTTAAGTTCAAATTATATAAATGATGTAATTAATTTAATAGGCAATAAAAATATTTCGATAAATGTAATATCAAAATCTGGTACTACAACAGAACCAGCAATTGCATTTAGAATATTTAGAGAAATAATGGTTGACAAATATGGATTAAAAGAAGCAAAAAAGAGGATATATGTAACAACAGATGAATTAAAAGGAGCATTAAAAACCTTATCTGATAAAGAGGGATACACAACATTTGTTATACCAAATAACATAGGGGGAAGATATTCTGTATTAACTCCAGTAGGATTGCTTCCAATAGCTACAGCAGGAATAGATATAGACAAATTAATGAATGGTGCAAAGTTAGCTCAAGATAAATATGCTGATGAAAATTTAAAATATAATGAATGCTACAAATATGCAGTTGTAAGAAATTTATTATATGAAAAAAATAAGAATATAGAGCTATTAGTTTCGTATGAGCCAAAGTTACATTATATGATAGAATGGTGGAAAGAATTATTTGGAGAGAGCGAAGGAAAAGCGGGAAAAGGAATATTCCCTTCAGGAGCAGAGTTTACTACAGATTTACATTCATTAGGTCAATATATTCAAGAAGGAAGAAGAAATTTATTTGAAACAGTAATAAATATAAAAGAACCTAATTCAGATTTAACAATAAATGTTGATGAGGATAATTTAGATTGTTTAAATTATTTGGAAGGTAAAACTATAGATTATGTTAATAGAAAAGCTATGGAAGG
>CANQHH010000081.1 GCA_947623615.1 uncultured Clostridia bacterium
ATCTGGCTCTACCAGAAATACCGTACGCTTTTAACGGAGGACTAACTGCGAGACATACTGTCTTTTCAGTTCTATTCTTATCTGCTACAACTAGATTAGTCCTCAATGGATCTAACCCTCTTTCTCTACATTCAACAGAAGCATAGAAACTTTTTAAATCTATACAACAATATACACTCATTAATTTAGCCTCCATTTTTAAAACTGGTTACATTATATCATCCATATCATCATTTGTAAACACTTGTTTGTTATCTTTTTGATTTTCTTTTTCTATTAATGAATCCAATTCCATTTTGGTTTCTTCTATTTTTTCTATTATCCCTTTATCTTTCACACCTTTCATGCATCTTTTTATAACCCTTTCAGATTTTCTCAAAGAATTTTTTATATCGCTTTCATTTACGTGTGTATATATTCCTTCTGCATCCAATTCTCTAACTTTACCTACTGAAACTAATATTCTTGAATAGTCATACCCTGATTGCTCAGTTGCAGAGCCATTTATACCCCATTTTATCATTGCACCACACACTTCTTTGTCAGATAAACCAAGATTATATAATTCATTACATAGTCTTTCAATTCCACTAGCATTAGATTTTGATTTTAATTGTCCGCTACCTAAAATGCAAGTAATAATTGAACTTTTTTCTTCATCAGACAATTCTCTTCCAAATGAATATGTATCAACAATTTTTTTAGCAAAATACAAATTGCCTATATGTCTTTGTTCTACAAGTTCTCCATTTACGCCCATTTCTTTTAGTTCTTCTATTAATTTTCCTTTAGATTCTTTATCTAAATTTCTTATTACCGCTCTATTAATAGTAAATGAACTTACATTTTTTTGTATTTCATCTTTATCAAGCTCCAATAATTTTGATGTAGATTTTTTTACCTTTTGGAATTCAAATCCTTTTCTTTCAGTTACCGAGCCATTTACAGTTAAATTAACCATCGCGCTATATGCCTCTTCTTGAGTCAATCCTATTCTTTCAAATTTATCACATATTGTACTTAAATTATAATGATATGATGATTCTTCGTTAAATTCTTTTCTCTTTAACATTTCATACAAAATTGTCTTTTGTTCATTTTCATTTAACTCATATTGAGACTTTATTTTTTCCATAACAAACATGGCAAAATATAAATTTGAATTTTCCTTTTTCTCATCAGAATCTTCAGCAATAAATCTTTCTAACCCCAAATTCGAATAATATTCATTAATTATTCCCTTTTTATTTTCATTTATATTGCTTATCATTGCCCTTACAATAGTAGTTTCTTCTACATTTGTATCAATATCATCTTTGTCTACTTTATCTAGGCTAGATACACCTGATAAAATATCTGAATAATAATATCTATTATCATTTTTAAAATGTCCATTTACTGCTAAATTAATAATTGCACCATAAACTTCTTGATCTTTCAACCCCATACTTTTCAATTTACTACATGTTGTAATAAGATATATCGCATTTCTTTCAGATAAATTTTTATTTTTTACAATACATTCTAATATACTATTTTTTTCTATATCGCTTAAAGTTCTGCCAAAGTCGTATTTTTCAACTATTTGTTTTGCAACAAAAAAATTCTCTATTTTTTTATTATCTTTTGTTTGTATATCTATCCCTATAGATTCATAATAGTCCTTTACTTGTTGAATCTGCTCATCTTCCAAATTTTTTGATATAGCTTTTATAACATCTACTTCACTTACATCATAATTAATGTCTTCAGCTTTTACTGATTCATGTATACTATAATACATTTGCAATACTTTCGTATAATTTAACCCATTTTTCCAACTACCATTTATTGCTAAACTCATGATTCCACCATAAACTTTTTGTTTAGACAAGCCCATTGAATTTAATTCAGTACACAATCTACCCAAAAAAAGTTTATTTGTTGCTTTTTTATTTAATAGAGCTGGTTTTAATATTTCAGTAAGAACCGCTTTTTTCTCATCATTCCTCAAACGCAAATTATATCCATCTACTATTTGCATTGCCATATATAAATTTTTTATATCTTTTTTTTCTATTATTTCCTCGCTTACACCTATCTGCCTTAACTCTTGTTTTGTTTTTTCTTCATGCATTTCTGTTAAATTCTCTGATAAAGCTTTTTGAAATAATACTTCACTTATTCTTATTGGTACAAAAGCTTCTTCCATTTTTTTGTTGCAAGATAGAATCCTACTGTATGAATATCCTTCTTTTTTATCCTTACTAGTAAGTGCAAGGTTAATAATCATACTGCTACATTCATAACTTGAATATCCCATTTCTTTTATGTATCTATATAAATTTTCTATAAGTACACTTTTTCCTTTATACAACAAAGCATTATTTAGTAAACTATACAACACAATACTTTTTTCATCTTTTTTAAGCTTTCTTTTACTACTATATGTCTCTAATACCTGTTTTGCCATATACAAATTTTTGATATCTCTTTTCCCATCTTCATATTCCTTAACAATTTTTTCTAGGCCTAAATCCATATAATATTCTTTTAATTCTTCAACCGTTTTGCCTGAATCCATCATTATATCAATCAATTCAGGATTTACCTTTCTCTCAAGTTCATCAGAATTGCTCATCAAAATATCATAAATTTCTCTTCCGTCTTTTTGCAATAATTTTACATAACTACAATTACCAATCTTTTCTCTCATTGCTATATTCATTATAATTGCGAATATTTCTTCTTCTGAAAAAGAAATATTTCCTAATTTTATTTTTGATAATTGATAATATAAATTTCTTAATTGTGATGCATTAATAGAACTTGCATATATTTTTGATGCAAGTTCATTTTTCTCTGCTTCGCTTAGTTCTCTTGTTTTGCTCCAATCAAAACCACTTATTATGTCTTCTGCCCATTTTATTGTTTTTAAACTTTTATTTTTTTTACTTTCCATGTCTGTCTCCTAATATTATTTTTTCTTTTTAAAATTTATTGCTTTTGTATTTTTACTTTTTTTAAACTCTATTAAATCCCAAATAACCTTTTTTTCTTCTCTACTAGATAAATAATATGCATATATGGTAGCTAATATTTTTTCCGTATCTGCCTGCATATTTCCTTTTTCTATTTCATATATATTAACTTCATATTCGTTATCCATATTTTTCTTAATTGCTTCTATTAAATTTTTAGGAATTTTAGAAAATTCTTCATTATTTAAACTTAGAATAACATAATAAACTTCTGCTAATGCTTTTCTATCTAATTTTGTACTTACCATAAATATACTCCCTCGTTTCATTTTTTCAACATAATAATTTTACCAGATTTATGTAAAATATTCAACAAAAAAATAGATTTGTTATTCTTATTCTTATTTTCCTCTCTTCTATAGTAATAAATAACTTATATTTTTTTATTTCATCTTTTGTTTATTTCCTTTTACACCTTTTTATTTGTCAATAATTCCATTTTTTTCTATCATATTTTTTTTATTTATGTAAAAAATATTTTTATAAATAAATATAACGAGGTGTAAATATATGAAGAAGACATGGATATTAATTTTATGCATAATTTTCGCCGTTATTATTGCTTTTTTAGCCATTAGTTTGTTTTCCGGTAATGATTCTGACAATACAAACAGACGTAGTGATATATCAAACAACGATAATATGAGCAATTATAGTGCAACTAGAACTATTACTGATATTCCTGACAATCAAAACACTTTTGACTTTAATTCTCACAATGAAGAAGCAAAAGATGATGAAAAAACCGAAACTGAATTATACAAGTACTCTACTACTATTAAGCCAAATGTAAAAAATAGAGTAAATAATATTAAAATAACATGTTCAAAGATTAATAATACAATTGTAAAATCTGGGAAAGAATTTTCCTTTTGTGATATAGTTGGCAAGCCAAGCTCAAGTGAAGGCTATAAACCTGCAGATGCATTTGGAGAAAATGGTAAAATTATAAAAGCTATTGGTGGTGGAAATTGTCAAGTTAGTACAACTATTTATAATGCCGCTCTTGGTGTAAAAGGTCTTAAAATAACAGAAAGACATGAGCATAATAGAGATGTAGCTTATATAAAAGATGGAAAAGATGCAACTATTGCATACGATTATCTTGATTTAAAATTCAAAAATAATAATGATTTTGATATAAAATTATATGCCTCTGTTAATGACAATAAGGTTACAATAAAAATATATAGAGTTCAGTAAAATGAACTCTATTCTCTTAATAAACAAAACCAATTTTTACACAAACTCGAAAAAATATTTGAAAATGTTTTTTTGTCTATTGTTGTACTTGCTACAATATTGGTTCTACCTATCTCTTCACCTTCTAAATAAAATACCATGTCTCCAAGTTTCTGGTTTTCATATATTGGAGCTGTTATATTATCATCTAAATTTATTGTTTGCTCTATTTCCTTATCCTGCCCCTTTTTTATTAGTACTCCCGCATCATTTTCTAAAATTAAATCTGTGCTTTCTTTTACCCCTTTTGTGACATCTACAGTTTTTAATTTAGTACCTTTTTTAGCTAATACTTTGTATTCGTAATTACTAAATCCATAATCTAACAATTTTTGTGCTTCTGCAAATCTCACCTTTGTTGTAGGTGCTTTCATAATAACTGCTATCAGTGATAAATCATCCCTCGTAGCTGTTGCCGACAAATTATATAATGCAACTGATGTTGAACCTGTTTTTAATCCTGTTGCTCCTTTATAGTTCCTTATTAATTTATTTGTATTAACTAATTCTGACTTTCCATCTCTTAAACTATCCATCCAAATTGTCGTATATTTCATTATATTTGGATGATTATTCATCAGTTCTCTTGACATAAGTGCTATATCGTATGGTGATGTAATATGTCCATCTTCATCAATTCCATGACAGTTCTTAAATGTAGTATCATTCATTCCTAATTCCTTTGCTCGTACATTCATTTTTTCTACAAATGCCTCCTGACTTCCACACAAGAAATCTGCCATTGCAACAGTACAATCATTTGCAGAAACTACACAAATAGCTTTTAGCATTTCATCTACTGTTAATTCCTCCTTTACATCAAGCCAAATTTGCGAACCTCCCATATCTGCCGCATCTTCTGTACATGGTACTTTATCTGTTAATGATATCTGTCCACTATCTAAAGCTTCCATAATTAGTAATATACTCATTACTTTTGTTACACTTGCAGGTCTTAATTGTTCATGTGCATTATGTTCGTACAAAACTTGACCTGATTGTTGCTCTATAAGTATTGCACCTCCAGATTCTAACTTTAAACTATTTTCTGTGTTTATTTCTGACTCAACTTTTTCTCTATCTAAACTCGCACTTGTTTCTTTCGATATTGGCTCTGAATTATTTGACCATACATATATACTATCATCTATTGCTAATACTACACTAAATGTAAATATTGTTAGAAATATTAAAACACTACTTATTAATTTGATAACTATTTTTTTATCCATAAAATAATACCCCCTACTTTTTAATATATTCGGGAGCATCTAGTTTATACATTATATTCTATTATTGATTTTCATCATCAATATTCTCTTCATCTTCATCAATATCATCATATTCAAATTCATATGGCTGTTGTTTTTGTATTCTACTTCTTCTTGGACGTGTTTTATTTATATTTTGCATTGTTTCAGCTAAATTTTCCATAGTTTCTCTCGCTTCTCTTCTCTCTCTTTCTACTTTTCTCATCTCTTCTTTCTTTTCTTCTTTTTTGTTTTGCATTGATTTATTAAGATATGAATTCATTTTATCCATTAAGTCTGGTACATAATCAAGTAATCTATCAACTGCTGAAGAATGGCTTACTGGTAATAATTTCACATTATTTGACTGAACTACCAAAAAAGCAATTGGAGATATACTTACCCCTGCACCTGCTCCTCCGCCAAATGG
>CANQHH010000082.1 GCA_947623615.1 uncultured Clostridia bacterium
TTCATATATATTTAGATGGAGATTTATTTAAAATAACAATAGGATTTCAAAAAATGAAAATTTAGTGTATAATATATTTAGATTAATAAAAGGAGGCGAATAAATTGGGATTATTAAGAAATAAAAATCTAGATGAGGAATATTCAAAGATATTAGATGATTTGGGTGTAGATTTAAATAATGGTAAAGATGATAAAAAAGATGTAAAAGAGAAAAAAGAAGATAAAGAAAAATAAAAATCTAATATATTAACAAAAGGTGTCTTATAAAAAACTTTTCAATTTAAAATTGATAGTTCTGAATAAGACACCGTTTCTTTTATTAAAATTATGTATGTGAAAAAATATATTCTATACCTCCAAAAGACACAGCAGTAATTATAAGCACAATAACTCCAGCAGTTAAAACTCCTGCAATAATAGGTGGGATAGCTTTTTTAGGAGGTAATCCTAAAAAGTTTGCTATAAGTGATCCAACCCAAGCACCAGTACCAGGTAATGGAATGGCAACAAATAAAAATAACCCTAGAGCTGTGAAATTTTGAAGTCTTGGGTTGTTTTCGATATTTCTAGTAGCCTTTTCAGTAGCCCAATCAATAATAAATTTTAGAGGTTTCCATCTTCCGAAAAAATCAAAAAGAGGACGTATGAATTTTACAATAAAATATATAGGAACAATATTACCTAAAAAACTAACTATAAATGACTCAAAATAAGATAAACCTAAACCAACTCCAATAGGTATTGCTCCTCTTAATTCTATAATTGGCACCATACCAACAAGAAAAGTTATAAGATATTTTAATATTATTGGCATACAATCAATCCTTTCGATTATTAATGATGAATTCCATTGTACTATATATTTAAAATATTTGCAATAAAAATGTCAAAAATCATTGACAAGCATAAGAAAAATATTATATACTAAAATAGAATGGGGTTCTGTAAACCCTGCGTTTTTTGTTATTCAATTATGTAAATTTTAAAGAAGAGGAATTGTTGTAAAATTACTACGGATATAGAGGTTTAAGAGCAGTAAACTTTTTCTATATTTGTATACATAATTTTACAAGCAAGAGGGACTTCTTTTTAATATAAATTTAATTCTGCTTAATCTTATAAGGGGTGATTTTTTTGGTAAAAGACATTAAACACGAGAAATGTACTCGTAAGACTTTTGCAAAAATCGGCGATTCAATCGAAATGCCAAATCTAATTAAGGTCCAAAAAGATTCTTACGAATGGTTCGTAGAAGAAGGGCTAGGAGAAATATTAAAAGATATATCTCCAATCATTGATTATTCGGGAAATTTAGTTCTTGAATTTCTAGATTACTACATGGAAGATAAAACAAAATATACATTAGAAGAAGCCAAAGAAAGAGATGCTACATACTCAACAAGATTGCACGTAAAAGTTAGACTTATTAATCGTGAGACAGGTGAAATAAAAGAGCAAGAGATTTATTTGGGAGATTTCCCACTTATGACAGATAGTGGAACTTTTATTATAAATGGAGCGGAGAGAGTAGTAGTAAGCCAATTAGTTCGTTCACCAGGTTGTTATTATGCATTTGATTATGACAAAACAGGTAAAAAAGTTTACACATCTACAGTAATGCCAATTAGAGGTGCATGGATAGAATATGAAACAGATGGAAATGATGTATTCTATGCAAGAGTTGATAGAACAAGAAAAATACCTGTAACATCATTGTTAAGAGCAATAGGAGTTATAACAGATGAGCAAATAACTGAATTATTTGGTGAAGAGCCAAAAATCGTAGCTACAATCCAAAAAGACACAGTAAAAACGCAAGAAGAAGCCTTAATAGAAATTTATAAGAAATTAAGACCAGGAGAACTACCAACGGTAGATGCAGCTAGAAACTTATTTAATGGATTATTTTTTGATCCAAGAAGATATGATTTAGCTAAAGTAGGAAGATACAAATTCAACAAAAAATTAAACTTAGCAACAAGAATTACAGGAAGAGTTGCTTATGAGGATATTATAGACCCTGAAACAGGAGAAGTATTTGTAGAAAAAGATGCAGTTATATCAGCAGATGTTGCAGAAGATATACAAAACTCAGGAATAAACATTGTTGATGTAAAAGTAGATGATAAAAAAGTTAGAGTTATAGGTAATGGAACAGTAAATATATATAAATATTTATCAACAGTTGACTTAAGTAAGTTACATATAAAAGAGTATGTAAATTTTGAAGTTTTAAAATCTATTGTAGACAATACAGAGACTAAAGACTTACAAAAAGCTCTTAAAGAGAGAATAGATGAATTAGTTCCAAGACATGTAACAACAGAGGATATTATAGCTTCAATAAGTTATTTATTGAATTTAGATTATGGAATAGGAAATGTTGATGATATAGATCATTTAGGAAATAGACGTATTAGATGTGTTGGAGAGCTTTTACAAAATCAATTTAGAATTGGTTTAACAAGACTTGAAAGAGTTGTACGTGAAAGAATGACAATACAAGATTTAGATGTTGTAACACCACAAACATTAATTAATACAAAACCAATTACTTCATCAATAAGAGAGTTCTTTGGAAGTTCTCAATTATCACAATTCATGGATCAAACAAACCCACTTTCAGAGCTTACTCATAAAAGAAGAATATCAGCATTAGGACCTGGAGGACTATCACGTGAGAGAGCAGGATTTGAGGTTAGGGATATTCATTATACTCACTATGGTAGATTGTGTCCAGTAGAGTCACCAGAAGGACCAAACATTGGACTTATATCAGCACTTTCATCATTTGCAATTATAAATGATTATGGATTTATTGAAACACCATATAGAAAAGTTGTTGATGGAAAAGTAACAGACGAAATTGTTTATATGCCAGCTGATGAAGAGGATAAATATGTTATTGCACAAGCTTCAGAGAAATTAGATGAAAATGGAAGATTTGTTAGTGACAGAATAAGAGTAAGAATAAGAGAAGAAATCACAGTTACAGATAGAAATAAGGTACAGTTTGTTGATGTATCACCAAAACAATTGGTATCTGTTGCAGCTGCAATGATTCCTTTCTTAGAGCATGATGACGTAAAACGTTCTTTGATGGGATCTAACATGCAACGTCAAGCAGTTCCACTTCTTATGCCAGAATCTCCAATTGTAGGAACAGGTATAGAATATAGAGCAGCAAAAGACTCTGGAATTACAGTTACAGCTAAAAATAGTGGTGTTGTTGAAAAAGTAACAGGTGACGAAATTATAATAAGAAATAAAAAAGATGAATTAGACACATATAAATTAAGAAAATTCAAGAGAACAAATGGTGGAACATGTATAAATCAAAGACCAGTTGTAGTGCGTGGCGAAAGAGTTAAAGAAGGAGACTTAATAGCTGATGGACCATCTACAAAAGATGGAGAGATGGCATTAGGAAGAAACATGGTAATTGCATTTACAACATGGGAAGGATATAACTATGAGGATGCTATCCTTATAAATGAAAGATTAGTAAAAGAAGATATATATACATCTATTCATATTGAAGAATATGATTGTGAATGTCGTGATACAAAATTAGGACCAGAAGAAATTACAAGAGATATTCCCAATATAGGAGATGATAGTTTAAAAGACCTAGATGAAAATGGAATTATCAGAATAGGTGCAGAAGTAAGACCTGGAGATATATTAGTTGGTAAGGTTACACCAAAAGGTGAAACAGAGTTGACAGCAGAAGAGAGATTACTTCGTGCAATATTTGGAGAAAAGGCAAGAGAAGTTAGAGATACATCACTTCGTGTACCACACGGAGAAGGTGGAACAATAGTAGATGTAAAAATATTTACTAGAGATAATTCAGATGAATTAGGACCAGGTGTAAATCAAATTATTCGTTGCTACATTGCACAAAAAAGAAAAATTTCTGTTGGAGATAAAATGGCTGGTAGACATGGTAACAAAGGTGTTATATCAAGAATTTTACCAGAAGAAGATATGCCATTTATGCCAGATGGTACACCAGTAGATATAGTGCTAAACCCACTTGGAGTTCCTTCTCGTATGAACTTAGGTCAAGTTTTGGAAGTACATTTAGGAATGGCTGCAAAAGCATTAGGATGGAAAGTTGCAACACCAGTTTTTGATGGAGCAACAGACGAAGAAATTAAAGAATTATTAAGTAAAGCAGGACTATCAGAAGATGGTAAAACAATCTTATATGATGGAAGAACAGGAGATAGATTTGACCAACCTGTAACTGTTGGTGTTATGTATATGTTAAAACTACACCACTTAGTAGATGATAAAATACATGCACGTTCAACAGGACCATATTCATTAGTTACACAACAGCCATTAGGAGGAAAAGCGCAATTTGGTGGACAACGTTTTGGAGAGATGGAAGTTTGGGCATTAGAGGCATATGGAGCAGCTTACACATTACAAGAAATGTTAACAGTAAAATCAGATGATGTAATAGGACGTGTTAAAACATATGAAGCTATTGTTAAAGGAGAAAATGTTCCAGAACCAGGTGTACCAGAAGGATTTAAAGTATTAATCAAAGAACTTCAAAGCTTAGGATTAGATATACGTTTATTATCACCTGATAATAGAGAGCTAGAGCTTAAAGAGAGTATAGATGATGGTATAGATTTTAATTTGAATGATAAAAAAATGTCAGAATCTGTTTTAGATGAAAATGAGTTAAATGAAACATATACAGAAGAAGCGGTGGAACCTGATGAAGAAAGTGATACATTATTTGAAGGTTTTTCAGATGATGAGTTATCATTAGATGATATAGATGATGATGAATTAGATTTAACAGATTTAGGTACTGATAACATACTTAATGACGAAGAAATTTTAGATGATGAAGATAGATAATTTTAATTAAATAGTTTCCGAAAGGGTTGATAGTAGCAAGAAGGAATTGCACAGCGGTGTATAAACTAAAGACCCTTAGGAAGCACAAAATATAAATCGGGGGAGGCAAAAACCGAGTGGACGAATTAGAAGTTTTTGATAAAATAAAAATTGGATTAGCATCAGATGAAAAAATAAGAGAGTGGTCAAAGGGAGAAGTAAAAAAACCAGAAACTATCAATTATAGGACACTAAAACCAGAGAGAGATGGACTATTTTGTGAGAGAATTTTTGGTCCAACAAAAGATTGGGAATGCCATTGTGGTAAATATAAAAGAGTAAGATATAAAGGAATTGTTTGTGATAGATGTGGAGTTGAAGTAACAAAAGCAAAAGTAAGACGTGAAAGAATGGGACATATAGAGCTTGCAGCTCCAGTTGCACATATTTGGTATTTTAAAGGTATACCAAGTAGAATAGCATTAATGTTAGATATATCACCAAGAAGTTTGGAAAAAGTTGTATATTTTGCTTCATATATTGTAATTGATAAAGGAGATACAGGATTAACAAAAGGGCAAGTTTTATCAGAAAAAGAATACCATGATGCAGAAGAAAAGTATGGAAAAGGTTCTTTTAAAGCAAAAATGGGAGCAGAGGCATTATATACATTATTAAAAGAGATAGATTTAGAAAAATTATCAGCTAGTTTAAGAAAAGAATTAGAAAAAGCCAGTGAGCAAAAAAAGGCTAAAATAGTAAAAAGACTAGATACAGTAGAATCTTTCAGATTGTCTGGAAACAGACCAGAATGGATGATAATGAATGTTGTTCCTGTAATTCCACCAGAGTTAAGACCAATGGTTCAATTAGATGGTGGAAGATTTGCAACATCAGATTTAAATGATTTATATAGAAGGGTTATTAATAGAAATAACAGATTAAAAAGATTGTTAGAATTAGGAGCTCCAGAGATTATTGTAAGAAATGAAAAAAGAAT
>CANQHH010000083.1 GCA_947623615.1 uncultured Clostridia bacterium
ATTTTTTTCTATTGTATTTATTATTTTTTCTTCGCCATCAATAAGTTTTAAACAAACCCACCTAGCAATATATTTTTTTTGCTCTGGAAGCATTGATTTTACATCTTCTTCTAATATTTCTATACATTCTTCTATGTACTTAGGATATTTTGCTTTTTTAGGAATTACCTTTAATTCTTCACTACACATTTCATCTATTTCTCTTACAAGCCTTTTTAGTGTTTTAGGTTTCATCGCCACAGTTCCAATAACTGGCACTCCTAAAATACTTTCTAACTTTTTCAAATCAATAATTATACCTTTTTTCTTTGCTTCATCTAACAAGTTTACACACACTATTATATTTGATGTAATCTCCATTGTTTGAAACACCAAGTTCAAACTTCGTTCCAGACATGTTGCATCTACTATCAAAACTGTAGCATCTGGATTTCCAAAACAGATATAATTTCTAGCAATCTCCTCTTCCTCTGAATTTGACATAAGAGAGTATGTACCTGGTATATCAACTAATAATATGTCATCTTCCTTGTATGTACATATTCCTGCTGCATTTGATACTGTCTTTCCTGGCCAGTTGCCTGTGTGCTGGTGTAAACCTGTTAAAGCATTAAATATTGTGGATTTTCCAACATTGGGATTCCCTGCTATTGCAACTGTATATTTACATTTACTTTTTAAATTTTCTATATCCTCATTTAAAACTTTTACTCCTGTCGAAGTTCCTGTAAGCCCCATAATACACCTCCTAACAGAATCTCGATATTATATTGTATGAATCTTTTTTACAGTTGTGATTTATTTTAATATCATATTGACTTTTCTTAGAACTTGTAATATTATTTTTAATGAAATTTTTATATTATTGGAGGTATGATTATGGAATTAAAAGGTTCTAAAACTGAAGCTAATTTACAAGCAGCATTTGCTGGTGAGTCACAAGCAAGAAATAAATATACATATTTCGCAAGTGTAGCAAAAAAAGAAGGATTTGAGCAAATTGCTGATATATTTTTAGAAACAGCAGAAAATGAAAAAGAACACGCAAAATTACATTTAAAATATTTACAAGGAATTGGAGATACAAAATCTAATTTATCTGATGCAGCTGCTGGCGAAAATTACGAATGGACAGATATGTATGAAACATTCGCAAAAGAAGCTGATGAAGAAGGATTTACTGAAATAGCAGCTACTTTTAGAGGAATAGCAGAAATAGAAAAACATCATGAAGAAAGATTTAGAAAATTACTTGAAAATGTTGAAAATGGTGAAACTTTCAAAAAAGGAAGCATCGTTGTTTGGAAATGTAGAAATTGTGGACATATTCATGTTGGATTAGAAGCTCCAATGGTTTGCCCTGTTTGCAAACATCCACAATCATATTTTGAAATTAATTCAGAAAATTATTAATATTATTTTATTCGAAAGTTTTTTATACCAACTTTCAAAAAGTGGACTTTCTGTAAATCATGGAAGTCCACTTTTTATAATTACTTTATTTTATCTATTAATATAATTTCAATTTTTTTACAAAATTCACAAATTATCTCTTCTCTAGAAAAATCTTGTTTAAATTCTATTTTTAATGATGTAGCAATATTTTTTAATTCATCTGGGAATTCAGTCTCATTTACATTAATACCTACTCCTATTAATATATATTTTATTTTGCTTCCCAAACTTATTGCCTGTGTTAATATTCCGCCAACTTTCTTCCCATTATATATTAAATCATTCGGTTCTTTTATATTTAACTTATAGCCATATAAGTCCCAAATTGAATCAACCATACATCTTGCAATATCAAGTGTAAAATGTTCTAGTTTATCTATATTGCATTTGGGATAAATTATTAGTGTAAATGCAATATTCGTACCTTCTCCTGTGTGCCATTTTCTATCATGTGTTCCTATTCCATTATCTTGACTATTTGCCACAACTATAGTTCCATTTTCTATGCTCTCTTCTGCTAATTCTCTTGCCTTAACTTGTGTTGAATCTACTTTATCATAATATACTAAATTTTTTCCTATTATACTAGTTTTCATTTCTTTATTTATTTTTTCTTTCATTACATTTCCTCTTTGCTTTTATTTCCACAAGTTATAATAACAAAATATTCGATTTTTGTAAATTACTGACCAAATAGTAATATTTTTTTAATTAATATTCTATATATTTTTTCTAAAAAAATTAATTTTTTGTTCATTTTCTCTTCTCTCCTATTTTTCGACATTTTTCGCATTTATATAATAATTTTATTAAATTAAGACATACTATAAAATATAATTTTTCTTTGCGTTTTTAGTAAACTTAAACTTTGTAGTTTCTGTAAAATCAATTCTTCAAATGCTATATTCGATAGATGAGGAGAGGTGAAAATATATGGCATTAGATTATAATATTATTGGTAAAAGACTAAAAAAAGCAAGGATAGATAAAAATCTCACTCAAGAAAATTTAGCAGAAAAATTAGATGTTTCCATTGCTTTCTTAAGTAGAATAGAAAGAGGTAGTTCACATATTAGTCTGAAAAGATTAAGTCAAATATGTGATATACTAGGTGTATCTGAAGGTTCTATCTTAAATGGTACTTCTAGCAGGGCTAGCAATTATCTTTCTCCAGAATTTAGTGAAATTTTAAAAGATATTGAACCTAACAAACAAAAATTAATTTATAAAATTGCACAAGTTATTAGTGAGGAAGAATAGTTCCAAGTATTTATAATGTATAAGAAAAAGAATATTATTTATAATATTAATATAAATAATATTCTTTTTAATTGATAAAAAATGATATTTGTGTTATCGTATAAAGGATAATATTAAAGGAGGTTTCATATATGGAATTCAAACAATGGAATGATTTTAATAAAACAGGAGAATGGACAAAAGAAATCAATGTTAGAGATTTCATACAAAACAACTATTCTCCATATGAAGGTGATAGCAAATTTCTTGCATCTCCTACAGAAAAAACAAAAAAATTATGGGCTGAAGTTTTAGAACTATATAAAAAAGAAAGAGATAACGGCGGAGTTTTAGATGCTGATTGTAAAACTCCTTCTTCTATAAACGCATATAATTCCGGATATATCAATAAAGAACTAGAAACAATAGTAGGACTTCAAACTGATGCACCTCTAAAAAGAGCAATTATGCCAAATGGTGGTATACGTATTGTTGAAAAATCTGCTGAAAGCTATGGTTTTAAAGTTGACCCTCAAACCCAATATATTTATCATAATCTTCGAAAAACTCATAATGATGGTGTTTTTCAAGTATATACCCCAGACATTAGAGCAGCAAGAAGTTCTCATTTAATTACAGGACTACCTGACGGATATGGAAGAGGAAGAATTATTGGAGATTATAGACGTGTTGCACTTTATGGAGTTGATGTTTTAATAAATCAGAAACAAATAGAGCTTGAAATTTTAGATACATCAGAATTCACAGAAGATATAATTAGAAATCGTGAAGAAGTTGCTGAACAAATTAAAGCTCTTGGCGAACTAAAGAAAATGGCTGAAAAATATGGTTTTGATATCTCTTTACCTGCACAAAATGCACAAGAAGCTATTCAATGGCTATATTTTGGATATCTTGGCGCTATAAAAGATCAAAATGGAGCTGCTATGAGCTTAGGTAGAACCTCTACTTTCCTTGATATATATATTGAAAGAGACTTAAAAAAAGGTCTTATAACAGAGGAACAAGCACAAGAGCTAATCGATCATTTTGTTATGAAGTTAAGAATGGTTAGATTTCTAAGAGCTCCAGAATATAACGAACTATTTAGCGGAGATCCTGTATGGGTTACAGAAAGTATTGGTGGTATGGGAATTGATGGAAGAACCTTGGTTACTAAAAACTCTTTTAGAATTCTTCACACTTTAACCAATTTAGGTCCTGCTCCTGAACCAAATTTAACTGTTCTTTGGTCTAATAGGTTACCAGAACCATTTAAAAGATATTGTGCTGAAATATCTATTAAAACATCTTCTATTCAATATGAAAATGATGATTTAATGAGAATTACTTTGGGAGATGATTATGGAATAGCTTGTTGCGTTTCTGCAATGAAAATTGGTAAACAAATGCAATTTTTCGGTGCTAGGGCTAACCTTGCAAAAGCTTTACTTTATGCTATTAATGGTGGAAGAGATGAAATAACAGGAAAACAAGTTACTCCAAAATTTCAACCTATTACCTCTGAATACCTAGACTACAATGAAGTTATGGAAAAATTCGATAATATGATGGATTATGTTGCAATGATATATATTAAGGCTTTAAATGCAATTCACTTTATGCATGACAAATATTCTTATGAAGCATTAGAAATGGCTCTACATGATAGAAATGAGGAAATTATAAGAACTATGGCTTGTGGTATTGCAGGTCTATCAGTAGTAACTGACTCACTATCTGCTATAAAACATGCAAAAGTTAAAGTTATACGTGATGATACTGGACTTGCTATAGATTACGAAGTTGAAGGCGATTTTCCTAAGTATGGAAATGATGATGATAGAGTTGATGAAATTGCAGTAAATCTTGTAAAAAAATTCTTAAGAAAACTTCAAAAACACCACACTTACAGAAATTCAAAACATACACTATCAGTTCTTACTATCACTTCTAATGTTGTATATGGAAAAAATACTGGAAATACTCCAGATGGCAGACGTGCTGGCGAACCTTTTGGACCTGGTGCAAACCCTCTTCATGGAAGAGATACAAATGGTGCATTATCAGTTATGAACACAATTTCAAAATTACCTTATGATTTTTCAGAAGATGGTATTTCTTTCACCTTTTCTATTACTCCTAATACTCTTGGAAAAGATGAAAAAACCAAAATTACAAATTTAGTAAACATGCTTGATGGATATTTTAAGCAAACTGGTCATCATATAAATGTAAATGTTTTTGATAGAAAACTTTTAGAAGATGCTATGAAACATCCAGAAAATTACCCTCAACTTACAATTCGTGTTTCTGGCTATGCAGTTAACTTCACAAAATTATCTAAAGAACAACAATTAGATGTAATAAATAGAACTATTCATGAAAGGATTTAATTATGGAAACAAATATTGCACGAGTTCACTCTTTTGAATCATTTGGTACTGTTGATGGACCTGGTATTAGATTTATTGTATTTTTACAAGGTTGTAATTTAAGATGTAAATATTGTCAAAATAGAGATACCTGGGATATTAATTCTGGTATGGAATACACATCTGATGAACTTGTTGCTAAAATTTTAAGGTATAAAAATTATTTTAGTATATCTGGTGGAGGTGTCACTGTTAGTGGTGGCGAACCTCTACTTCAAACTAAATTTTTAATAGAATTTTTTACTAAACTTAAACAAAACAATATAAACACAGCAATTGACACATCTGGCTCTTTTTCAATCACAGATGATATAAAAAAACTTATTGATTTAACAGATTTATTTTTATTAGATATAAAATCAATTAATGATGAAATATGTAAAAAATTAACAGGTGTTTCTAATCAAAGAGAATTGGACTTTGCGCGATATTTAAGTAACAACAATAAAGATTTATGGATTAGACAAGTACTGGTTCCTGGCTATACAGATAACGAAAATGATTTAAAGAATTTAAAACATTTTATATCTGAACTAAAAACTGTAAAAAAAGTTGAAATATTGCCTTATCACGATTTAGGAAAATTTAAGTGGACTAAACTTGGTTGCAACTACGAATTAGAAAATACACCTGTTGCAACTACTCATGATGTAAATAGAGCTAAACAGATTTTAGGAATAGATTGAATTTTTATTTTATATTTGCAAAAACCTTCTTATGAAATTATCA
>CANQHH010000084.1 GCA_947623615.1 uncultured Clostridia bacterium
TCGTTTATTTCTTTTATAGTTCCAAACTCACCATTAAAAACTCCTGTTCCTGATTCAGCTCTACCTTCTGTCTTTTCCCAATAAATATCATAGTTGTTTTTTATTTGCATTATTCTATCGCCTTCTCTGAACACACTTTCCCCATATTTTCTTTCATTTTTATTTTCTGAGCTTGGATTTACTGTATCTTGCAACATTTTATTTAATTCTTTTGTACCTAATTCTCCCTTCTTAGTTGGTGTAATAACCTGTATATTCTTAAAAAAGTCATAATCACCAAATTTTTTTAATCTTTCACCACTTAAGGTTATAACATTATACAAAATATTACTTTTATTCACTTCATCAATATAAAAAAAGTCATCTAAATACGTATCTCCACTTTCTTGTATTTCCTGCTTTGTAATAAATTTTTCTCCCTCATTTACTCTATGAGCATTTATAACTATTTTACTTTGTGCTGCTTGTCTAAAAATCTTATTTAATGTTATTGTTGTTATTTTATCTGATTCTATTATGTCTTTTAACACATTTCCTGGTCCAACAGATGGCAACTGATCTATGTCTCCTACCATTACTAATTTAGTCCCTTTATATATAGCTTTACACAAGTAATTCATTAAAAATAAGTCCACCATCGACATTTCATCAACAATAATAATATCTGCATCTATTGGTGTTACCGATAAGTCCATGTTTACATTTTTTGTATCATCTGAAACAATACTACCTATCTCCAATAATCTATGTAATGTTTTCGCTTCTTCTCCTGTAGTTTCTGTCATACGTTTAGCTGCTCTTCCAGTTGGGGCGCAAAGTACCGGTTTCATTCCTGCTCCCATATATATATCTATTATTGCTTTTATAATGGTTGTCTTACCAGTTCCCGGTCCACCTGTAATAACACATACATTATTCTCGTTAATAGATTTTATTGCCTCTTTTTGCTTATCAGAAAGCTTTAATTTAACACCGTTTTCGAAAAGTTGTAATTTTTTATCAAAATTTTTAATTCTTTTTATGTTTTTAAAATTATCTAAATCAATAAGCTTTTGGGCTATATTTTGCTCTGCTTTATAATAAGCATATAAATACACCCATTCCTCATTATCTCTTTCTTCTATAACAATATCATTTTTAACTTTCATATTTATCAAAACATCTTCAATATCATCAATTTTGACTCCTAAAAGACCATTAACATATTCTAATAAGTTTTTATATAATACTGCACAATGCCCATTATATGTTGATAAAACTAAAGCATGCTTTATTCCACTTCTTATTCTATTTTCGCTGTTATATTCTACCCCCATATCTAAAGCTAATTTATCAATTTTATTAAAATCAACTTTATTTACTAACTCAACTAATATATATGGATTCGACTGTATTTTATCTATAGAATTAATCCCCAGCTTTTTATATATTGTTTCTGCACTTTGTGGACCAACACCAAATTTTTCTAAAAATCCTACTAATTGCCATATATCCCAATTTTCAACAAAACATTGAGAAATTTCTATTGCCCTTTCTCTTGTTATTCCTTTAATTTGAGTAAGCTTATCTGGTTCTAACTTAAATACATTTATTGTATCATCCCCAAAAGTTGATACTATTTTCTTGGCTGTAGCCGGTCCAACTCCTTTTATACTCCCACTTGCTAAATATCTTTCTAATGCATCTAATGTTTCTGGTAACATCTTTTCAAATGTATCAACTTTAAATTGCTCTCCATATTCTTGATGTTCTACAATTTTTCCTATAACTTTCAATGTATCTCCAACATTTATAAATGGAAGGTATCCTACTATTGTTATCTCCTCATTTTCCGTTGTTTCAAAGCTTGCAATACAATAACTATTTAATTCATTTTTATATATTATTTGTCGTATTTCACCTATTAATTCCAATGTATAACCTCTTCATATTTTTTGCTATCCTTATTTTATATTAATTCCAGTATTTTGTAAATACTTTCTTATTCTATATTACTTTGTTTCATTTATATTATCCATAACCGATTTACACTCTCTCCAATTTAGAAAACTTACATTTTCATAATCTTTACTTAATTTCATTAAAATTTTCATTGTATCATCACTTGAATCTAAATCTGTTATAATAATATTTTTTACTAATTCTTCTCCTCCATAAAATAATCTAAATAATGCTGTTCGTAAAAATCCCTCTATTTTATTCTCTTGATTCTTAACTGCAACTATTATGTAAATACCGTCAGATTTCATGTTTGTATATGTAAAAATGTATATTATATTCTTTATTATCTCAAACAATCCATAAAGAGCTAAAACCCAAAATATCCCATTAACCAAAAATTCTACCATAATATTTCCTTCTTTCATATATATTAAATATTATGAATAAAATTATATTTGGTGAAAATAAAGGCAAAAAAAAATGACTTGTTTTATAACAAATCATTTTTTGCTTATTAAACTAATTGTAATATAACGATTTCTGCTGCGTCTCCTCTTCTATTTCCAAGTTTTAAGATACGAGTGTATCCACCTTGTCTTCCTTCATATTTTGGAGCTATTTCGTTAAATAATTTTGCTGTTAAATCGATATTATTTCCTTCACTATCTTTTACTTTATTTAATGTTTTCATCATTTTTCTTCTTGCATTTAATCTTGAAGGCATGTCTTTTTGTCTTTTTTCTGTAGTCTCTTCTCTAACTACTTTTAGGTATTCTTTACCATTTTTGCTTTTTACAAGTTCTGTTACTTTATTTCCCTTACTATCTAGCTTGGCTCTTGATACTTTAACATCAACTGTCTCAAAATTATCTTTTTCTTTTACTGCTAACGCAATTAAACTATCAGCTATTGATTTAACTTCTTTGGCTCTTGCTTCAGTTGTTTGTATTTTTTCATGTAATATTAAATCAGTTACTTGAGTTCTTAGCATTGCTAACCTAATATCAGTTGTTTTACCTAATTTTCTATTAATCGCCACTTTGCTTCTCCCTCCTATTTTTATTCTTCATCTCTAATAAAGTCTAAGCCTAACAATTGTAATTTATTAATTACCTCATCTAATGATTTTTTACCTAGATTTCTTACTTTCATCATTTCAGCAATTGATTTATTTGTTAAATCTTCAACTGTTGAAATTCCTGCTCTTTTTAAACAATTAAATGATCTTACAGATAATTCTAAATCTTCTATTGACATTTCTAATACTTTTTCTTTTTTATTCTCTTCTTTTTCGACCATTACTTGTGTATTTTTTGCAGTTTCTGATAAGTCTATAAATAATTCTAGATGACCAGTCATAACTTTTGCTGCTAAACTTAAAGCCTCGTAAGGTTTTAAGCTTCCATCTGTCCATACTTCTATACATAATTTATCATAATCAACTCTTTGACCTACCCTGGTATTTTCAACTGAATAATTTACTTTTTTTACAGGTGTAAATATAGAATCAATTGGTAGCACTCCTAATGGTTGATCCTGCTTTTTATTTTTCTCAGCTGTATTATATCCTCTTCCCATTTCTGCAGTTAATTCCATTTTTAAACGTCCACCTTCAGATACTGTTGCTATATGTAAATCTGGATTTAGTATTTCTACAGTTCCATCAGTTATAATGTCTCCTGCTTTTACTTCCCCTGGTCCCTCAAAATCAATTCTTAACGCTTTTTCTTCATTTTTATCTAGCTTTAGTCTTACACTTTTCAAATTAACAATTATTTCTGGAACATCTTCTACTACATCTTTAATTGTAGAAAATTCATGTAGAACTCCATCTATTTTTACGCTCGTAATAGCGCTTCCAGGAAGTGATGATAGTAATATTCTTCTCAATGAATTTCCAATTGTAATTCCATATCCTCTTTCTAATGGTTCACAAATGAATTTTGCATAATTACCATCCTTGTCAATTTCTAAGCATTTAATATTTGGTTTTTCAAATTCTATCATTTTTACCTCCTAAATTTAGAAATATGTCACTTCTTTATACTATACTATTATTTTGAATAAAGCTCTACTATTAAGTGTTCTTCTACTGGTAAATCAACATCAGTTCTTTCAGCTAGTCTAATTACTTTACCACTTAATTTACTTTCATTTTTTTGTAACCATTCTGGAACTGGTCTTGCAGAATTTTCTTCTACATTTGCCTTAATTACTTTATTATCTTTTCTTATTTCTCTTACAGAAATTTCATCTCCTGATTTAACTAGATATGATGGTATATCAACTTTATGTCCATTTACCTCAAATGCTCCATGTGTTATAAGCATTCTTGCTTGTGCTCTTGAACTTCCATATCCTAATCTATATACAACATTATCTAATCTTCTTTCTAATATTTGAAGTAAAACTTCACCTGTTTTTCCTCTAGAATTTGAAGCCATTTCAAAATATTTTCTAAATTGTTTTTCACTTACACCATAAAAAGCTTTTGTTTTTTGCTTTTCTCTTAACTGTGTACCATATTCTGATAGCTTTTTCTTTTTTTGTCCATTTTGTCCTGGTGCATAGTTTCTTCTTGAAATACTGCATTTATCTGTATAACATCTTGAACCCTTTAAAAACAATTTTTGTCCTTCTCTACGACAAATACGGCATTGCTCATCTTTATATCTTGCCATCTTAAATTTTCACCTTCCTTAAATTTTATACTCTACGTCTTTTTGGTGGTCTACAACCATTATGTGGTATTGGTGTTACATCCTTAATACTACTAATTTCTAATCCTGCTGATTGTAATGACCTAATTGCTGCTTCACGTCCTGAACCTGGACCTCTTACAAATACTTCAACTGATTTTAGTCCGTGCTCCATAGCAGCTTTAGCAGCTGTTTCTGCTACTTCTCCTGCTGCAAATGGTGTACTTTTTCTTGATCCTTTGAATCCAAGTTCACCAGCACTTGCCCAAGATATTGCATTACCTTGTACATCAGTTATTGTAACTATAGTGTTATTAAAACTAGAATGAATATGTGCCATACCTTTTTCTATATTTTTTCTATCTCTTCTTCTAGTTACTCTCTTTGTTACATTTTTTGTAGCCATTTTTCTTATTTCCTCCTTTTAGTCTAAACTTACAATTAATTTTTAAAAATTAAAATTTTCTATTTTTTGCTCTTGCTAACTAATTTTCTAGGTCCTTTCCTTGTACGAGCATTAGTTTTTGTTCTTTGTCCTCTTACTGGAAGTCCTCTTCTATGTCTTAGACCTCTATAACATCCTATTTCAGTAAGTCTTTTTATATTTAATGCAACCTCTCTACGTAAGTCTCCTTCAACCTTATAACCATCCATAGCTTTTCTTATTGCTTGTACTTGGTCATCTGTTAAGTCTTTAACTCTTACATCTGGACTTACTTTAGCTTCTTTTAATATTTTTTGAGAACTTGTTAAACCTATACCATATATATATGTTAAACCAATCTCCACTCTTTTTTCTCTAGGTAAATCTACTCCTGCTATACGAGCCATAATTTTCCTTGCACCTCCACTTATTTTTTATTATTTTTATTTTGCGTTTGAGTTTTATTAAAGGTGAAATGCATTGGCACTTACGTCCAATCTTTAATATTTTCAAACAATATATTAAACACAAACCTAATTATATAACCTTATATATGACTTGAATCATATATAAAGTTACAGCCGCTATCATAAGATTTGTGTTATTAACAATTTTACTATCCTTGTCTTTGTTTGTGTTTAGGGTTTTCGCATATAACTCTAATTACACCTTTTCTTTTTATAATTTTACATTTTTCGCATATTTTTTTTACTGATGGTCTTACT
>CANQHH010000085.1 GCA_947623615.1 uncultured Clostridia bacterium
ATTACTCCATTTAAGTTTACTTCTACCTCTTTTATTCCATCAACATCAGTAATTTCTACCAATAATTCATCATTTTCCACTCTTAAGTTTATTCCTGTTTTATATGATACTATTATTATTTGTTCATGAACATGTATATTACCTGATTTATCAACAGCAGTAACTACAAGATTATTTTCTCCAATATCTAATTTTAAAACATAATTTATAGTTTTCTTGTCTTCAGCTTCTGATCTATCAATTCTAATTTCATCAGAATCATTAACTTTATATGTTATATAATCCATTTCAGTTTCATCTGTTGCAGTAATTTTTATTTGACTATTATTTTTTTCTCCTTCATCAATGTTTATACTAGGTTTTGTAGTATCTATTCCTTCTGTAATATACTGTTTATTATATTGTACAGCTCTACCATTTTTTTCTTCTACTATAACCTTTAATGTACTGTTTTCTATAGGTAACATTATTTCTTCTCTTATATATTTTTTTCCTTCTGCAGGAATTATTGTTTCTTCAGAATTATTCCAACTATATTTTAAATTAACCATATCATTTGTACTATTAACTTTTACAACCGCATTGTCATTTTTTCTTGACATATGGACTATAGGTAAATTTTCTGTGTTTCTACCTAATGTGCTTTTATACATAGCATATGATGAATGACCAATTAAAAATATACTAAATACA
Organism: uncultured Clostridia bacterium; assembly: GCA_947623615.1. Lineage (GTDB taxonomy): Bacteria > Bacillota > Clostridia > TANB77 > CAG-508 > CALXVA01. The sequence goes on from CANQHH010000085.1 coordinate 694, forward strand.
ATTGTAATAAATGCAAAAAACTTTACTATATTGGCTATCTCAACTGTTGATTTCTTCTTATCTTCTACCATTAAAATTTGATTCATATATTAAATTCTCCTCACAGAAATATTACTTCATAGATTATATCACAAGGTTTCATCAATGTAAACCACAAATTTTTCATTATTTTCACTCTTTCAAATTTCCTATCGTATTCAAATGCAAAAAAAGTTTCAGAACTTAATCTGAAACTTTTTTTGTTTTAATTATATTAGATTACAAATTTTCTAATCAATATAACTCCTCCAGCTAATAGTGCTAACATTCCTCCTGCAATTAGTACATAATTCTCACCTATACCTGTTGCTATAGATAGGATTACTGATGCTTCATCTATATCATCTTCTCTTTCTCTTCTGTTATTTGGAATAGAATCAACATCTGGTGAATTGCTTTCATTGTAATCTTTGCTTATCTCAGCCCAGTTTTGTTTTAGTCCTAAATTCTTTGAACTGTTTTTCCATTTTAATGTTATTTCAATTACAGCACTTTCTCCTGGTTTTAATAATTTATCTTTTAATTGATCTGTTGTTGCAACTTTGCCATCTTTTGAAATCTTCCATTTTGGATTATCTTTTTTAATAAATTCTAGACCTTCTGGTATATAATCTGTAATTTCTGTAGCATATCCTTCAATCTCGCCTTGGTTTGTAATTTTAATTTTGTATGTGTATTTTATTACTGCTGCTTTTATACTGTTTTGTCTTAAATCTATTTTTACAATTGGTTCTGGTTGTACCCCAAATTTATGTCCTGTTTTTGTTGTAGTTTTCTTTCCGTCAAGTTCCATACTATATTCTGTTACTATTTTTTCTAATGCTAAATCAAAGTATTTTACTTTTACTTTCTCTTTATCAATATCGTCCTCTTTATCCTCATCATTGTCTGGAGTAGAGTCTATATCTTCTACAGGGTTTCCATCCTCATCTGTATCTTCAGATATCTGAGCTATATTTATTAATATTCTATCAGATGTATTTGGTTCTATTACTCTAAATGCTATTTTTACATCTTTGTAATCTGGCATTGTCATTGTTTCTCTATCAAATGCTTCTAATTTATTCTTTCTCTTTGTTGCATCTTCTTGCTCTTTTGATAGATAATCAGTTCTTAAACTTGTTGCCTCTTTAATATTATTAGTTTCTGTTCCATCTTCCTTACACATCTTCCATCTGTATTCTTTATTTAACTCATTATCTGGTAAAAATTCTAATCCTTCTGGAATATCATCTTTTATTTCCTTTGCATATCCAGCTTGATTTCCTTCATTAAATACTCTTATTGTATATGTTACAATGTCATTGTTTGCAACTTCTACAGGATCTTTTGTATGTTTATATACATATTTACCATTTTCTATAGTGAATACTGGTACTCTATTTGTTACTTCTTTATCATTTACTCCTGTAATGAATTTTCTTAATGCTAAATCGAATTTTTGTATTATAACTTTCTCAAAATCATCATCATCTTGTTGTCCAGGTATATATTCATCTCCTCTTTGGATTTTGTCATCATTATATCCTGGTAAGTCTTTATCTTCTGGCAATTTTACGTTATCATCTTGAGAATCTCTATCTGGTATATCTGTACCTTCACTGTCTGAACTACTTGATATATCTGCTATGTTTGTAATCTTCTCTGCTGTTCCAGTATCTTTTACTTTACATTTAATTTTAACATCAATATAATCTAATTTTGTTCCATCAAATGCATTTAATATTACTTTATCTGTTCCTTCTTTTCTATTATTGTATATAGTATCTCTGTTTGCAGAATATTTAGTATTTGGTGATGTTATATCTGTTGTTACTGTTCTTCCGTCTTCTGATACTGTCCATCCATATTGTGCATTAAGTTCATCATTTATTATAAATTCTAACCATTCTGGTAAATGATCTTTTATTTCATGTACATATCCATCTATTTCACCTTCATTATATACTCTTATTGTATATATTACATTATCTCCAACAGCAACGCTAACTGGTACTTTAGTATGATTATAATTAGCTGTTTTTTCTCCATTTAATAAAGGTCTTATATCTACACTAGGCTCTCTTAGTAGTTTTCCATTTTGGTCTACTAAATCTTTGTCATTTACTGAAGTAATAAATTTTCTTAATGATAAGTCAAATTCTTTTCCTGGTAATACTAAATCTTCATAATCGTCATCATCTTCTTGACTATCTTTATAATATTCTTTATATACATTATCCGGAGTTGAGTCTCTATCAGGTGTTTTATTTCCATCTTTATCACTTTGGTCTGTAATTTCTGCTATATTTCTTAATGATGTATCAGTTGATTTTACTTTTGCAATTACTTGACATTCAATCTGTACATCAATGTAATCTAATTTTGTTCCATCAAATGCTTTTAATAATACTTTATCTTCTTCTTGTCTTCTAGAATTATATATTTCTTTCTGATTTTCTTTATTTGCTGTATCTGGTGATGTAATATCTGTTGAAATTGTTCTTCCATCTACACCTAATTTCCATCCATACTTTTTATTTAATTCGCTATTTTCTACAAATTTTAATCCATCTGGTAAATAATCTGTAACTTCTCTTACATATGCATCAATTTTACCTTCGTTATATACTCTCATTGTATATACTACAATGTCGTTAGTATGAACTTCTAAAGGATTTTTTGGATGTACTTTTTCTGCTGTTGTATAGCTATCTCCACCATCTCTCAATTTTGCCAATTCTTCATCTGTAATATTAGGCTCTCTTGATTGTGTTGGTGCTGTATTATTTATTTTTGTAATGAATTTTCTTAATGCTAAATCGATTTTTTCTTCTCCAAGTACTAGTTTCTCGTAATCGTCATCATCTTGTTGACTTTCTTCTTTTTCATCATATTTGTCTTTGTCAACATTTCCTGGTTGTGAATCTCTATCTGGAATGTCTTTATTTCCTTCACTATCACTATGTTCTGTAATTTCTGCTATATTTCTTAAACTCTTAGATGTAGCTCCTGGTTCAGCTGTGACTTGACATTCTATTTTAACATCAATGTAATCTAATTCTTTTCCATCAAATGCTTTTAATAATACTTTATCATCTTCTTGTCTTCTAGTACTATATATTTCTTTTTGATTTTCTTTATTAGCTGTATCTGGTGATGTAATATCTGTTGAAATTGTCTTTCCATCTTCTGATACTGTCCATCCATATTTTGCATTTAACTGACTATCATCTACATATTTTAATCCTTCTGGTAAATGGTCTGTAATTATTCTTACATATCCATCTATATCACCCTCATTATATACTCTTATTGTATATATTACTCTGTCGTTTGTGTTTACTTTTAGAGCATTTTTTGGATGTACTTTATTTGCTGTTGTATAGTCATCTAAACCATCTCTTAATTTTGCTAACTCTTCATCTGTAATGTTAGGCTCTCTTGATTGCTCTGGTGCTTTATCATTTATTTGTGTAATAAATTTTCTTAATGCTAAGTCAAATTCTACAATTTCTAATCTTTCGAAATCATCATCATCTTCTTGACTTTCTTCCTTTTTGTCATATTCATCTGGGTTTACATTGTCTGGCTCTGAATCTCTATCTGGTACACTCTCATCACCAGTACTATCACTTTGTCTTGATATTTCAGCTACGTTTCTTAAACTTTTAGCTGTAGCTCCTGCTTCTGCTATAACTTGACATTCAACTTGTACATCAATGTGATCTAATTCTGTTCCGTTAAATGCTTTTAATAATACTTTATCGTCTTCTGTCCTTCTAGTATTATATATTTCTTTTTGATTTTCTTTGTTTTCTGTGTCAGGTGATGTTATGTCTGTTGTGATTTTTCCTGAACCATCCTCTGCTTGTTTCCAACCATATTTAATATTTAAACTACTATCTGGTAAGAATTTTAATCCTTCTGGTATATAATCTGTTATTTCTTTAACATATCCATCTATAACACCTTCATTATATACTCTTATTGTATATATTACTTTATCGTTTGTACGAACCCTTAATGGATATTTTGGATGAACTTTATCTGCTGTAAGTTTTTGTCCATTTCTTAATGCTTCTATTTCTGCATCTGAAATTTGTGGTTCTCTTGATTCAGCAGGTTCATTGCCATTTACTTGTGTAATAAATTTTCTTAATGCTAAATCCATTCTTTCTCCTGGAATTACTAATTTTTCAAAGTCATCATCATCTTGTCTACCTTTCCAATGGTAAGTTGGATCATTTGAAACATCTTTATTTTCGTCATTTCCTTTATAATTATCCATATTGTCTTTAGTAACACCTGGATCTGTTGCTGGACTTGTTGATGGCTCTGAATCTCTATCATCTCCTACTTGATCTGTAATGTCTTTATTATCAACTGAGTCATGTTCTTTTGATATCCATGCTACGTTTGTTAATACAACATCTTTCTTTGAATTTTGTGTTTTTGTTACTGTACATATTATAGTAAGTGTTTCTGAATCTGGGTCTCCACTTGTATATGCTGATAATTTATCTGTTCTTTCACTCTTTCTTGTGAATGTAACTTTATTATTTACATCATCATAATTTGCATCAAATTTTTGAGCTGTTGCTTCATCCATTCTTTCATAATGTAATCCATCTGGTAATTGATCTATAATCTCAGTTGCATATCCGTCTTTTTCACCTTCATTATATACTGTAATATTATATGTAACTGTATCTCCTGTTTTTACTTCAACTGGATCTTTTCTATGATTATAGTCTGCTGTTCCATTTGTATCTATTTTAGATTCATCAATATCTGGTACTCTTGATCTATTATCTGTTGCTAAGACTGTATCATTTACTTTTGTTATGTATTTTCTTAATGCTAAGTCAAATACTTTTTTCTCTGGCTTCAATACTAATTTTTCAAAGTCATCATCATCTTGTCTACCTTTCCAGTAATAATCTGAATTATCTGAAACATCATTATTGTTGTCATCACCTTTATAATTCT
>CANQHH010000086.1 GCA_947623615.1 uncultured Clostridia bacterium
CCTTTAATCGCAACTCATTATGTAATATTGCTTAATTTTTCTATCTTATCTATTGCAATATCAGCCATTTTTCCATATTTTATTTTCTTATCTTTTATATTTTCTGCAAGGGGTGGTAATATACCAAAATTAGAATTCATTGGTTGAAAATTTTCGTTTTGAGTTGATATATATTTAGCCAATGCTCCTATCATTGTTTCTTTTGGAAATATTATTTTTTCCTGTTTGTTAAATTTTTGTACTGCATTTAATGCTGATACTAGGCCTGATGCAATTGATTCCACATATCCTTCCACTCCCGTTATTTGACCTGCAAAAAATATATTATTTTGATTTTTTAAATTATATGTTTCATCTAATAAATCTGGTGAGTTTATATATGTATTTCTATGCATTACACCATATTTCATAAATTCTGCATTTTCTAAACCAGGAATCATACTAAATATTCTTTTTTGCTCTCCAAACTTTAAATTCGTTTGAAAACCTACCATGTTAAAAATTGTTCCTTCTTCATTATCCTGTCTTAACTGAACTATAGCATAAGGTCTTCTTCCTGTTCTTAAATCTGTAAAACCTACTGGTTTTAATGGACCAAATCTTAAGGTATCTATTCCTCTTTTAGCCATTACCTCAATTGGCATACATCCTTCAAATATTTCTCTTTTTTCAAATTCATGTAATTCAACTAGTTCCGCATTAACTAATTCATTCCAGAATTTTTCATATTCTTCCTTGTTCATAGGTAAGTTTATATAACTTACTTCTTGATTTTTTATTCTTTTTTTCCATTCTTCTATATCTTCATCTTTTCCTCTTTCTTGTTCATATCTATTTCCTTCAAATGCAATATTCATATCAATACTTTCTTTTTGAATAATTGGAGCTACTGCATCATAAAAATGGAGTTTCTCTTGTTTTATTTTTTTGGCAATTTCATTTGACAATGCATCTGATGTAAGAGGTCCTGTTGCTATTATAATGATTCCATCATCATCTATATTTTCTACTTCTTTTCTTATAATTTCTACGTTTTCCATTTGTTCCAATCTTTCTGTAACTTCTTTAGAAAACTTTTCTCTATCTACTGCTAAGGCTTGTCCTGCTGGAACAGAAACTTTATCTGCAATTTTTATCAAAAGACTGTCTAACATTCTTAACTCTTCTTTTAAAAGTCCACATGCATTTGTATGTAAATTAGATTTAAATGAATTACTACATACAACCTCTGCTAAATCGCTATTACTATGAGCTGGCGAATATTTACATGGTTTCATCTCATATAATTTAACTTTTATTCCTCTTTTAGCAATTTGATATGCCGCTTCTGTTCCTGCTAAACCGCCACCTATTACAGCTATATAATCTTTCATTTTTCCACCCTCTTACTATTCAAATAGTGACATTATATCCTGTTTAGATAATTTACTAATAAATTTAGTCTCTGTTGATAGCATATTATCTGCTAACTTCGCTTTTTTCTGTTGCAACTCATATATTCTCTCTTCTATAGAATTTTTCGTTATCAATTTATATACTTGCACATTTCTTTTTTGACCTATTCTATATGTTCTATCTGTTGCTTGATTTTCTGCTGACGAATTCCACCATGGATCATAATGAATTACCATATCTGCACCTATCAAATTAAGACCTGTTCCTCCTGCTTTTAATGAAATTAGAAATACTTTTATTTCATCATTTTCATTAAATTCGTCAACTAATTTTATTCTATCTGATACTTTTGTTTGTCCTGTCAATTTTGAATATTTAATTTTATGTTTTTTTAATTCTTCTTCTATTATGTTAAACATACTTGTATAACCTGAAAATAGAAGGATTTTATGTCCTGCTTTAATTGCATCTTGCATCACTTCAAGACATTGATTTAATTTACTGCTTTCACCTTCATAATTGCTTAAAAATAGTGAAGGATGACAACATATTTGTCTTAATCTCATTAATAAAGCTAATATTTTTATTTGGCTCTTCTCAAACCCTTTTTCATTGATAGCCATTAACGCTTCTTTCTTAGCTCTTACTATATATGATTCATATACTTGTAATTGTTCTTCTTGCATTTCATTGTTTAAAATAGTTATTGTTTTATCTGGTAATTCTGTTAAAACTTCTTTTTTTACTCTTCTTAATATAAATGGTTCAATTAACATTTTTAATTTTTTTATAGCTTTTTCATTGTTATCCTTTATTATTGGTATTTCATATATTTCTTTAAATTTTTTATAACTAAATAGATATCCTGGCATTATAAAATCAAATATAGACCATAATTCAGATAATGAATTTTCTATAGGTGTTCCGGTTAATGCATATCTTGTTTCTGCATTTATTTCTTTTATAGATTTGGCATTTTGAGTATTATTATTTTTAATGTACTGTGCTTCATCTGCAATTATATATTTAAACTCATAATTTAATTCTTTAAATATGTCAATATCTCTTTTTAACAAATCATAAGAAATTATCACAATATTATAATTATTGATACTTCTTATTTGTTTATTTCTTTCTTCTACATTTCCTCTTATTACCATTACCTTCATATCTGGTGTAAATTTCCTTATTTCACTTTCCCAATTTAATGCAAGCGAACTTGGACATACAACAATACTAGGTTTTGGATTACTGTTTTTTTCTATATATGATGATATAACCCCTAACATTTGTACAGTTTTACCGAAGTCCCATGTCATCTGCAAGAATTCCGCCTAATTTATATTTATCTAATAACATTAACCATTTATATCCTGTTTTTTGGTAATTTCTTAGATCTGCATATAATTTTTTTGGAATTTCTATTTCTTCATCACTTTCTCTTTTTTCGATATTGTCTACCATTTTTTTATATTCTACGCTTTTTACTATGTTAGTATTTTTTAGCCCCTGTAATAACCTATCTAAGTACATACTCCTGTATAATGGCATACTCATTTCGCCTTTTTTTAATTCATTATAATCAATGTCTATTGCATCTGTTATATCACTTATAAACTGAATTGTAGGATTGTTTTCAAATTCTATAAAACTTCCATCTTTTAATCTATGATATTTCTGCTTAACTCTATATTTTTTCATTATTTCTTCAAGTTCTCTAATATCAAATCCTAAATCATTTAAATCTATCTTTAATAAATTGTTATCTATTTTTACACCTATTGTCCCTATTTGAGATTGATGTATCTCTTTTTGCTTGAATTTATCTGTAACTAATACTTCAAACTCTCTCATATAACTCTCAATCTCGCTTGATAAAAAATTATATATGTTATTGTCATTTACTAAAATCATTCTATTATTTGTTTTATCAAGCATAAAACCAGTATTTATAAATGTGCTTAAAATTTTATTTTCTTTTGCTATATTTCTAGCAATATTCACCTTTTCTCCGCTTAATGGATTAAACTCTACATCTCCATATACAAATTTTACTTCTCCTAATATATTATTATCTGCATTATAGTCTAGATATAATTTTACAGCCAATTCTTTTGGTATATATTTATTAATTTTATCTTTATTTACTTTTTCTAAATTAAGATTACTTTTTATTTTTGGAAATATAATTGAAAATAATTTTGATAAATCTTTCTCTTGAAATACTATCTCATTTGTATAATTTTTTCTGTAAATTTCTAATAATTTGAAAATTGTATTCTCAAATTCTTCGCTAATTTTATACAATGCATTTTTATACAAAAAATATTTATATTTTTTTCCTTCTATTATTTCATATAAAAATAAATCTATATTAGGTACTATTCTATATTCTCCATTTTCTAAATCTTCTAAATCAAATTTTATTTCTGGTTCTTTATCTTCGAAAAATATATTAGTTTCTTCATATTCTTTTTCAAAATTTACATTTTGATTTTTTAAAATTTCAAATATTTCATCTAATCCGCTATTTGAAATTGTTATATAATTATCTTTCAATGTAGAACCATAATGACCATAACTACTTGATGCCTCATTCGCATATTTAATTATTTCAGCATATTTTATTATATATTTAAGTAGTGGTTTACTTTCTTCTTCAAAACATTCCTCTTTATGAACAAACTCTAATCTTGAGCCATATTTATAACTCTCATTTTTTAACATTCTTTCATAAAATTCTGGTAAGTTTTTTAATTTGTACATCTGATTAATTCCAATTTGAAATTCTATCTTTAATGTTTTATTAAAAGAACTATATATTATTTTTGGTTGTATTTTTACTTTTTTTGTGTCAACTAAATCTTCTTTTTTTTCCATTTCTTTATTATCATCATCATTATAAAAAGCTTTTATCATTTGCTTGAATATTTTATATTTACTATCTTTAATATCTAAATCAGACACTTTAAATACCCCCGTTTTTTCTAAAAAGCTATTATATCATAGTATTTGGGTTATTGCAAATGAGATTTTTCATGACTAAACCCTCGACTTACAAAGTCGAGGGTCGTTTTGACTACTGCTACTGTTACTGTATAAACTTTACTTTAATCTGCGAAATTCCCATTTAGGAGAATTCTCAGGGTTCATAAAGTTGTATGATGGATGATTGTAATCATATGCTAATGCATAAACCACATCATCCTCTTTAAGACGGTGGAAGTATCTGACCAGTTTAGCCAGGTCTACGTTGTTTTCCAACCATGTTGCCTGCACTTCGTTAACAAGGTTATAGCTTTTTCCGCCTACCTCTAACGTTGGCATGCTTTTAAATGGCTGATTGCAACGTACTGTGTGCCATTTTGCACACTCTCCTTCCTCTACCAACTTTGGATTAACATCCATATACACCTCATCCATGAGGTGAAGCAACATATACGGCTTCGGAAAAACCGAATTGCGATCTTCATAGATGAGCTTTACTTCTCCGCTCAGCTCATCTACTTCAAAGATAATTTTGTATTTTCCTAAAGCATTTGCATTTGTACTCGCCACATAAGCAGTCATTTTATTTTCCTCCCGGGCATTAGCCCCTTTGAAACAATAAAAAATAAGTCTATAATATTTTACTACTTTTTCCATAATACGTCAATACATTATGCTAACTTTATTGATAATAACTTACTTATACCATTCTCTTCCATAGTTACACCATACACTGTATCTGCTGATTCCATAGTTCCTTTTCTATGAGTTATTACTAAGAACTGTGTTTCTTCGCTGAATTTTTTCAAATAATCTGCAAACCTATATACATTAACATCATCTAGTGCCGCTTCTATCTCATCTAATATGCAAAATGGTGCTGGATTTATTTTTAATATAGCAAACAACAACGCTATGGCAGTAAATGCTTTTTCACCACCTGATAGTAACATCATATTTTGTAGTTTTTTTCCAGTTGGTTGAACCTGTATATCTATTCCACATTCTAAAATGTTTTCTTCATCTTCAAGTATAAGTTCTGCTTTTCCTCCACCAAACAATTCTACAAATACTTCATTGAAATTTTTATTTATTTGCTTAAATTTTTCTGCAAATTGTGTTCTCATAGTTTCTGTCATGTCAGATATAATTTTACGTAACTTTCCAGCAGTGTTATCTAAATCTAGTCTTTGCTCACACATAAAATCATATCTTTCTTTAGTTTTTTTGTATTCTTCAATAGAATCAATATTAATACTTCCCAAATCTTTTATTTGGTTTCTTA
>CANQHH010000087.1 GCA_947623615.1 uncultured Clostridia bacterium
ATGGCAGAGTAAGAGATGCTAGAGAAGTTTTTAAAGAATGGAAAGAAAAATATGGAATATAGCATAAAATTAGCAGATCAATTTTTAGATGAGTCAAAAAAAATAGTGTATGTTGAACATATATATTATGGAGGAAGGAACTATTTAGATAGTGGTTTATTATAGAGGATGAAAGAATCGCTTTGAATTTAGAAATAAATTCAAAGCGATTCTTTTTGACAACCTATACAATAAAATCTAAAATGTATTGATAAAATAAAAAGTATGATATAAAATAAAGAAAAGTAAAAAAGAATGGAGAAACAAATGAAAATAAGAAAAGTAATTATATTTTTTATCTTTTTAATATTATTTATACTTTTTATGCCGTGTAATAAGGTAAAAGCATACACTTGCAGTGAATATTATGTAGATATAAATGTAGGAGAAGACAATGTTTTTGATGTAATTGAGAAATATACTGTAAGAAATGACGGAGATAAATATTCATGTGACAAGATAGTAAGAAATATTCCATTAACTAATCCACTAACAAGTGATGATGATAAAAAATCAGATAATAAGGTTCAAATAACAGATATAAATGCAAGTTGTGATTATTATTATCGAGAAACATCTGATGGTAAAGAAGAAATAAATATGAATTTTTTTGATGCTGAAGGAGATGTGGATGTTACACTTAGTTATAAGTATAATGCTGGACAAGACCCTGTTAAAGGAGCAGATAAGATTTTTTACAGAATCGTAGGAAATGATATAGGGCTAAAATTTGAAAAGGTAAGATTTAAAATCCACATGCCAAAAGAATTTGATGCTTCAAAATTGCAACTTACGAGTGAGTATCGAAAACAAAATGTAGATGTTGATGTTTCGTATAATGTAGAAGGTAATACGATTTCTGGAACTTTAAATGGATCACTAAGAGAATGGCAAAGTTTAGTAATGCAACTTGAGTTGCCTGATGGATATTTTAAAGGTAAAAAAATAAAAGCACAAAGCAAAGATAAAGAAGAGCTATTAGAGTTTTTGTTAAACAAATATAATGCAACAATAATTGGCGTATGCCTTGCTTGTATAATAATAGCATTTGTATTGTGGCACAAATATGGAAAAGATGATATATCAGTGGAGACAGTTGAATTTTATCCACCAGAGGAATATAATTCGGCAGAAGTAGCGTTTTTATATAATGGTTCATCATCTGTAAGAGGAATATTCTCATTGCTATTATATTTAGCAAATAAAGGATATTTAGAAATTGAAGATAGAGAATTAAATGGAGAAACAGTTAAAGTAGTAAAAAAGGTAAAAGAATATGATGGGAATAATGTTTGGGAGAAGATGTTCTTTGAAAATATATTTGGTACAATAGGGCAAAATTATTTTGATGCTGTAAGAGTGTCAGATTTACCAATGAAATTAGTTAGAAGTGTAAAGTCATTAGGAAGAAAGTTAAACGCAAAGTCGAATGTTTCTAAAATGTTTAACCCCGAGTCAATTAAAAAAGAAAAATGGTTTTTAATAATGATAATAGTAATATTGGTTTTAGTAACAGCTTACTATACTAGTTTTACTTTCACAATCTCTAAGATATGCTTATTATTATTTATTGTATTTCTTCGAACTGCTACATATAGTATGCTAAAAGTCTTTATGTCGATGGGGGCAATAAAAGAAAACAAAGATGGATCTATAAAATATGGATTTGATTACATTCTTCTAGGTTTTATATTAGGACCATGTGTGGATGGAATATATCTAGATATATTTGGTAGCACTTCAGTATTTGGTAGAGGAGGAACGATTTTTTGGATAAGTGCAATATCTATAATGATTATTATTTGTTTCTGGTGTATAATGAGTAAAAGAACAGACGAAAGCAATAAAGCAATAGGAAAAATAGAAGGTTTTATAAACTTCTTGAAAGTGGCAAATGAAGATGAGTGTAAAAAACTAATAGTGGATGATCCAGATTATTTTTATAAAGTATGGCCATATGCGTATGCACTAGGATTTTCAACATTGTTTATAGAACGTTTTGATGAAGCGGAAATAAGAAAACCAGACTGGTATGTGTCAGATAATAGTGAAGAATTTAACATAAGGGATTTTGGAGAATTGATAAATGGTTCAGAGCAATCAAAGGAATAGCTTGGTGACTTTTATAGCAAAAATACGAGGAGGGAGAAGATGACATTTTTTTTAATAGTACTAGTAATAATATTTATAATTATATATGTTTTTAGTACATATAATGGATTGGTTAAAGTAAATAATATTGTAAAAGAGGCATTTTCCACGATGGATGTATATTTGAAAAAAAGATGGGATTTAGTGCCAAATTTAGTAGAAACAGTAAAAGCTTATGAGAAACATGAAAATGAAACTTTTACGAAAGTAGCTTCATTAAGAAAAGAAGCTTATGATAATATGTCAACAAATAAAAAGATAAATGTAAATGAGCAATTAGAAGAAGGTATTTCTAAAATAATGGCAATTTCAGAAAATTATCCAGAATTAAAGGCAAGTGAAATTTTTTCAAAACTAAGTAGTGAGTTAACAAAGCTTGAAGATGAAATTGCAAATAGCAGAAAATATTACAATGGAGCAGTTAGAATGCTTAATAATAAAGTGGAAATGTTTCCAAGTAATATTGTAGCAAAAATTTTTGGCTTTAAACAAGTGAGCATGTTTTCGGCAGGAGCAGAAGAGAAAAACAATATGAAAGTAGAATTATAATTAATAAAATTGCAAAGGAGTGACAGTTTGAAAGGAAAAATATATTTAGTAGCAACCCCTATAGGGAATTTAGAAGATATAACATTTAGGGCAATAAATGTTTTAAAAGAAGTAGATGTAATAGCAGCAGAAGATACAAGACACACATTAAAACTTTTGAATTATTATAATATTTCAAAACCATTAATTAGCTATCATAGGCATAATGAAGAAACAAAAGCAGATATATTAATAGAAAAAGTTTTAAATGGTGAAAATATAGCAATTGTAACAGATGCAGGAACACCAGGAATATCTGATCCAGGTGAAGAGATTGTAAAAGAAGCTATAAAAAATGAAATAGATGTGGTTGCAATACCTGGTGCATGTGCATTAATTAATGCTTTGATAGTATCAGGAGTAAATACAAGGCAATTTTCATTTTATGGTTTTCTGCCATTAAATAAAAAGTTAAGAAAAAATACATTTGATAAGATTTTAAAAGAAAATAAAACGGTTATACTATATGAAGCACCACATAAATTGCAAAAAACGTTAGTAGATATTTTAGAAAATATAGGTGATATTAATTGTGTAATAGCAAAAGAACTTACAAAAATACATGAGGAAATATCAAGAAATAAGGTATCTAATTTAATAGATAAATTTAAAGAGCCAAAAGGAGAATATATAATTATTTTAGATTTAAACAATATAGAGGTTCAAGAGGAAAAAATTGAAGAAAAAACAATAGAAGAGCAATATGAATATTATAAAAATCAAGGGCTAGAGAAAAAGGAAATTATAAAGAAAATAGCTAAAAATAAAAATGTTCCTAAAAATGAAATATATCAAAAGTTTTGTTAAAAGTAAAAATAATACGGTATACATTAAATTTTGTATACCGTAGTTTTTATTTTATGATGCTCCATTTGCTTCTTCGTCTAGTTCTACTATTTTTTTTGTGCATTTATCGCAAATTAGTTTATCCTTATATTCTTTCAAGTTTTTTGAATTTCCACAGAAAACACAGTTTGGATTATGTTTTCTTAGCACAATATTAGAACCATCTACATATATTTCGATTGGATCTTTTTCGGCAATTCCAAATTGATTTCTAAGTTCAATTGGTATAACTACTCTGCCTAATTCGTCCACTCTTCTAATTATGCCAGTCGATTTCATATTACCCTCCTTAAAACAACAAAATTCGACAAAAAATCTATATCTATGATATCACAAATTTTATAAAAACGCAACAAAAACTGAATGATTGATAGGAATAAATATAAAATATTTGCATAAAAGATATTAAATGTGAATCAAATAAAAAAGGAGAAAGAAATGTTAAATATTATTTGGCCAGTATTTATAATTATTTCATTTGTATACGCAATATTTACAGGCAGAGTGAATGAAATAAATAATGGAATATTCGAGTCTGCATCAGATGCAGTAGAATTATCAATTACATTTTTAGGTACAATGTGTTTATGGAATGGAATAATGGAAATAGTAAAGAGAACAACACTTATGGAAAAACTAAGTAAATTTCTAAAACCTGTAATGAATTTTTTATTTCCAGATTTAAAGAATAACCCAAAAGCCAATTCTGAAATATCAATGAATGTGATTGCAAATATACTAGGACTTGGGAATGCAGCTACGCCACTGGGATTGAAGGCGATGAAGACAATGCAAAATGTAAATAAGCAAAAAGATACATTATCAAATTCCATGGCAATGTTTATTGTACTAAATACTGCATCACTTCAGCTAATACCAACAAATGTAATTGCAATAAGGACATCACTTAACTCCGCAAACCCAACGCAGATAATACTTCCAGTATGGGGAGCAACAATTGTAGCTGCAATAGTTGGTGTTATAGCAACTAAAATATTAATAAAAAAGATTTAAGGAGACTATGTATGATAGATTTCATTTCTGCATCTGCGATTCCATTAATTATTTTAATAATTATAATATATGGTGTTTCTGAAAAAAATAAGGTATATGATTCATTTTTAGATGGGGCAAAAGAGGGAATAGAGGTGGTTTTCAATTTATTTCCTACATTAATAGGGATATTTGTAGCAGTTGGGGCACTTAGAAGTTCAGGAATAATAGATTTAATAGTCAAAATAATTGAGCCTATTACAAATATGGTAAACATACCAAGTGAAATCATGCCACTTGCTTTATTAAGACCAATATCAGGTAGTGCGTCAATGGCAGTAGCAGTTGATATAATGAAAACACATGGAGTTGATACATTTATTGGACTAATTACATCTACAATTATGGGATCAACAGAAACAACATTGTATACAATTGCAATATATACAAGCTGTGTAGGAATTAAAAAAACAAGATTTATATTATTGCCAGCATTGTTAGCTGATGTGGCTGGAATGATAGCGTCTGTAGTAATTTGGCGAATTTTGTCGTAATGTTTTTGTTGACAAACAATAAGAAAAGTATTAAAATATGTAACATAGTAAAGATTAATTCTAAGGAAATTTTATGTTTTTTAAAATCGTTATTATTATTTCAAGTTCATTTTTTGTATTTTATTTAATTCGAAAAATTATCCAAAAAGTTTTGATTAAAAAAATATTGAAAAAAATAGAAAAGTAAATTTGTTTTTAATTTTGTAGAGGAAAATATATTTTAGCTTTAAATTATTTTGCCCCCGAAGCAAAAAAATAAAAAGTAAATAATTTAATTGTATAATGTTTTTCTTAGCCTAATTAGTATGTGAAGGCACAAAAATATCCCCAATATTTTTCCCGATTTTCCTCTACAACTATATATAAAATTAAAAGCTTATCTATGATAAGTTTCATTATTAGATATTTTAAATGCTCTAAAGATCTGTTCTAATAAAAACACACGAATTAATTGATGAGG
>CANQHH010000088.1 GCA_947623615.1 uncultured Clostridia bacterium
AACTCTTGAACTAATCCCAAAAGGATTAGATGAAAAAAAATCTGATAATTATGTGTATTCAATAACCCGAAATAAAGAAAAAGAAAATGAAATGGATGAAATCGAAAAGTATATATACAAATGGGTATTTGGTTCAAGAAAAGGGGCAGTGGATTTACAAAGTAGATTAAAGCAAATGCCTAAAGAAAAAGATGCAAGCGAAAAATTTAAGAAATTAAGTGAAATTTCAAAAAAAACTTTAAATTCATTGGGGGCAAACCAAGCCAAGGTTCCAATTTATTTAAGAGTATTAAATTGGGGGGTATTAATATTATCACTATTTATTATAATGAAACACACATTGTTTAATGGTTTTGATGTGTACACAAATAGTATGGCTATGCTAGATATCTTTTTTGGTTCATTTTTCGAGCTACTTATGTTAGTTGCACTTTTTGGGTATATTCCACTTAGTATAGTTATATTTATAAGACACAAGGTAAATAATGTTTTACAAAAAATAACTGGGCAAAAGGTTGCTACAACGGCAATTACAATAATATTATTATTCCTTGTAATAATAGCAATTACATTTTTCATACCACCAGTAAGATTCTTAATTGCAGATGAATTGTTATTGTGTATTGCAATTATAATTGTATTAACTGATAATTTAATGTTGAAAAATAATGATGAAATTTTAGATGATTATGTCAAATTAAATGCTATAAAAACAAAATTAGATGAATATACTTTATTGGATGATAAAGATATTGAGCATATAGAGTTATGGGATAAATATTTGTGTTATGCAGTAAGTTTTGGAATTGGAAAAAAGATACTTAAAAGAATAAAAGGATTATATTTAGACGAAGATTTAACTAAACTTATGATGGAACATGACATGTATGATATAATAGGTAACGATTATTATGTATTTTATGCATATTCAAGTTTAGGAAATAGATTTTTAAGAGGATATGAGAGAGAACTAGGAAATGCATTAAAATCTTCATCAAGAGGAGGAGGATTTTCTGGAGGTGGAGGTGGTTTCTCTGGAGGAGGCGGATTCTCCGGAGGCGGTGGCCACGGTGGAGGCGGAGGTGCCTTCTAAAAAATATAAGGAGTGAAGTATGAGTTTAAAGATAGTATATGGAAAATCAGGAACAGGAAAAAGTGAGTATATATTTAACGAAATAGCAAAAAAAGTACATGATGGAGCAGATAAAAAAATTTATATTATCACTCCAGAGCAATTTTCTTTTACTGCAGAAAAGAAATTGTTAGAGTCAGTAGGAAATGTAAATTCTGTTATAAGTGCAGAAGTAGTTACATTTAATCGTATGGCATATAGAGCAATAAATGATGTAATGAGAGCTAATAGTAAGACATTGTCATTGTCAGGAAAATCTATGATAATATATGACATATTATTAGAGAACAAAAAGGAATTAAAGTTTATAGGTAAGTCAGCTGAAAATGTAGAGCTTGTTGCAACACAGATTACTGAGTTTAAAAAGCATAATATTACATCAGAAAAATTAAATGAAGTAATTGAAAATTCTAAAGACAAATATTTAAAAACAAAAATTCAAGATATGGAAAAAGTATATGAGAAGTATAATGAAATTGTAGAAAATAACTATATAGATGAAAATGACAATTTAACATTACTAGCTAATTTTTTAGACAGAGTAGATGAATTTAAAAATTGTGACATATATATAGATGAATTTGTTGGATTTACAAAGCAAGAGTATGAAATATTAAATATGTTATTTGTTAATAATAACAACATAACTATAACAGTTTGTACAGATGATGTAGAAATAGGTACAAATCCAGATACAGACATATTTTATTCTAATAAACAAACATTAGATAGAATATTAAATATAGCGAAAAATCAAGGTGTAAAAATAGAGAAAGCTGTAAATTTAGATAAGAGGTATAGATTTAAAAACGAAGAATTAAAGCATTTAGAAGAAAACATTTATGCAGTGCCATATAGAAAATATTTAAAGCCAGTAAATAATATTCATTTGTTTTTAGCGAATAATCAATATTCAGAAATAGAAAATATAGGTAAAAATATTGTAAAATTAGTAAGAGATAGAGGATATAGATATAATGATATATCTGTGATAACCAAAAATCTTGAAGAATATTCAAGTTTATGTAAATCAATATTTGCCAAATATGATATACCTGTATTTATAGATGAAAAAAAGGACCTAAGTCAAAATATTTTAGTGAGATATATTTTATCCATTTTGAATATTTTTTCTAAGAATTGGTCATTTGAAGCCATGTTTGAATATATAAAAACAGGCTTTTTAGAAATTGATGATTTAGATATTAATATATTTGAAAATTATTGTAAAAGATGGGGAATAAAAGGAAGTAAATGGTATAATGCTGAATGGAACTTCTTTAATGAATCAGATGAGGAAAAAGAGAAAATTTTACATATAAAAGAAAAAGTTGTACCAGAATTATTAAGGTTTAAAAAAGAATTATCAGGAACTAAAGATGTAAAAAATATAACAGAGAAAATATATGAATTTTTGATAAAAAATTGTATAGACAAGAAGCTAGAGGAAAAAATAGCAAAATTAAATGAGCAAGATGAAGTAGAAAAGGCAAGAGAGTATGAAACAAGTTGGAAAATTGTTATAGATGTATTAGATGAAATTGTTTTGGTTTTAGGAAATAAGAATGTATCATTTGATAAATATGCAGAGATTTTAAAAATTGGTTTAGGAAATAGTGGACTAGGAAAAATACCAGGAACTCAAGATCAAGTTATTGTGGGAGATGTGGATAGGTCTAGGAGCAATAAAGTCAAAGCTGTATTTATTATAGGATTAAATGATGGGTCGTTTCCAAGTATTAATAAAAACGAAGGATATTTTAATGATGCAGATAGAGAGAAATTAAAAGTTGAAGGGGCAGAACTTGCCAAAGGAACACTAGAAAAATTATATGATGATAATTTTAATATATATAAAGCGTTTTCAACAGCGGAGGAAGAGCTATATTTGTCATATTCATCATCAAATTTAGAAGGAAAATCATTAAGACCATCAATATTAATAAATAAAATAAAAAAGATTTATCCTAATATAGAAGAAAAAAGTGATATATTAAAAAATGAAAGTGAGATACTTACAGAGGAAACAGCGTTTGAAGAATTATTAGAGATGTTACGAGCAATTAGAGATGAAGGAAATTTAGAACAAAAAGAATTAGACACATGTTATGAATTATATAATTACTACATATCTAATGAAAGATGGGAAGAAAGATTAAGAAACAGCATGAAAGCTCTAAACTATAAAAATGAACCTGAAGAATTGAGTAAAGAATCTATAAAAGAATTGTATGGAGATACCTTAAAAACTAGTATTTCAAAATTAGAAAAATATAAATCATGTCCATTTTCATATTATTTAAAATATGGATTAAAATTGTCAGATGGCAATGAATTAAAAATAGAGGCAATAGATACTGGAACATTTATGCATGAGGTAATAGATGAGTTCTTTGAATCTGCGCGTTCAAAAGATATAAATATAAAAAGCATAAGTGATGAAGAAGTCCAAAAAATAATAGATTATATTATAGAAGAAAAGTTAAATTTAGAGAAAAACTATATTTTTAACAGTATTCCAAAATATCGAATACTTGTTAATAGATTAAAAAAAGTAATAAAAAGGTCTATGATATATATAATAGATAGCCTAAAATATAGTAAGTTTGAAGTATTGGGCAATGAAATAGAATTCAAAAAAGGGAAAGAATATGAACCTATTGAAATGACATTAGAAGATGGCAGAAAGATTGAAATAACGGGAAAAATAGATAGAATAGATATTGCAAAAACTGCAGATGGAAATTATATTAGAATAATAGATTATAAATCTTCTGTAAAGGATATTAACTTAAATGAGGTAATGGCAGGATTGCAATTACAGTTATTAACGTATTTAGATGCTGTGTGTGAAGAAGAAAACTTTTTGCCCGCAGGTGTGCTATATTTTAACTTAATTGATCCGATGGTGAAATCAAATTCAGATAAAACAGATGAGGAGATAGAAGAGCAAATACGTAAGCAGTTTAAGATGAAGGGGCTGATTTTAGCTGATGTAGACATTGTAAGGATGATGGATACAAAAGTGGAAAAAGGTAGTTCTAATATAATACCAGCATATATAGATAAAGATGGTAATTTAGGAGCAAAATCAAATGCAGTAACACGTAAGCAGTTTGAAAATTTGCAAAAATATACTACTAAGATAATTAAAGAAATTAGTCGAGACATTTTAAAAGGAAATATAGATATAAAGCCATATTATAAGGTTAAAGGTAATAAAACACCATGTGAATATTGTAAGTATGGCGCAATTTGTAATTTTAATAATGGTATTAGTAAAGCTACATATAATTACATAGGAAATATTAATAAAGATGCAATATTAGAAAGTATTTCAGAAGAGGGAGAAATATGATAAATTTAAGTAATGAAAATATTGTACATATCAAAAAAGATGATGTAGAATATATACAATTTAAAAAGCTTAATGAGTTTGCAGAAATTAGTCATTGTTACACATTAAGAAAAAATAATATGAGTTTCAAGGCAGATAAAAGCAAAGAAGACTTGGACAAAAACTATGATATAATATATAATCATTTAGGAATAGGCGAAAAGGTAAGAGTTGTGCCACACCAAACTCACACAAATAATGTGGAAAGTGTGGAAGATGCAAGTCAAGAATTAGAAAATACAGATGGAGTTATAACAAACAAAAATAATATTGCATTATGCACGTTATCAGCTGATTGTACAGCTATAATATTTTATGATCCAGTAAAGCATGTTATAGGGAATGTTCATTCAGGTTGGAAAGGAACAGTTCAAAAGATATGTCAAAAAGCGGTAAGTAAAATGATAGAAGAGTATGGTTGTAAATCAGAAGATATAATTTGTGCTATAAATCCGCATATTAGAAAGTGTCATTTTGAAGTAGAAGAAGATGTAATGCAAATATTTAAAGATACATTTGGATATATGGATCAAATTGATAATATAATACAAAAGAAAATTATTCAAGGTAAACAAAAGTATAATATAGATACTACATTGATAAATAAGCTATTATTAAAGGAAATGGGAATAAAAGAAGAAAATGTTATAGATAGTGGAATTTGTACTGTCTGTAATAAAGAATATTTTCATTCATATAGAGTAGATAAAGAAAAATCAGGAAGAAATGTTACAATAATAGCACTAAGATAGAAAGGAAAATATAATGTTTAATAAATTAAAGAAAGGTGATGTAATTGGCGTAGTTGCGCCATCATCAGCAGTAGAAGAAGATGATTTAGAAGCTATTAATAATTCAGTATTGTTAATGGAAAATTCAGGATTTAAAATTAAATTTGGAAAAAATGTTTTTAAAAATACATTGGGATATGGTGCAACACCACAAGAAAAGGCTCAAGATTTAAATGAAATGTATAAAGATAAAGAGGTAAAAGCCATATTTTGTTTAAGTGGAGGATTTAATTCAAACAGTTTGTTTGAATATCTTGATTATGAAATAATAAAGAATAATCCAAAACCACTTTGTGGTTTTAGTGACAG
>CANQHH010000089.1 GCA_947623615.1 uncultured Clostridia bacterium
TTGAAAATAGTATCGGAAACTATAGACAAAGGGGGAAATGTAGTAATTCCATCATTTGCTGTAGGAAGAACACAAGAAATATTATACGAAATAAATAAAATAAAAGAAACAAAAGATGATGAAGAATTTATTAAACAATATGAAACTTTAATGAAAGCACCTGTATATGTGGATAGCCCACTTGCAATATCTGCAACAGAAGTATTTAAAGAAAATATGGATTTATTTGATGATGAAACAAAAGCAGAAATGGAAAAAGGGGACAATCCATTAGAATTTCCAGGGCTTGAATTTACAAGAACAGCAGATGAGTCGAAAGCACTTAATGAATCAAATACACCGTCTATTATAATTTCAGCAAGTGGTATGTGTGAAGTAGGTAGAATAAAACATCATTTAAAACATAATTTATGGAATCCTAATAGCACAATATTATTTGTAGGGTATCAGGCCCCAGGTACACTTGGTAGAAAGATTGTAGAAGGAGCAAAAAAGGTAAAAATATTTGGTGAAGAAATCGCAGTAAATGCCAGAGTTGAATATATAGAAGGTTATTCGGGACATGCTGATCAAGAGTGGTTGATGAATTTTATATATTCTTTCATTGAAAAGCCAAAACATATATTTTTAGTGCATGGTGAACCAGAGGGACAAGAGGTATTAAAACAAAAAATAGAAGAAAATACCAATATTCCAGTAACGATACCTTCATTAGGAGAAAGCTATGAATTATCTGACAACATACAATTGACAGGAATAGCTGAAGCTCCAGTAAAACAAAGATATTTGAGATTAGAAATTTTAGAAAGAATGAATACATTAAAAGAAGAGTTGAACGATATGGAATCAATTGTAAAAGACGAATTTTTAGGATCAGATATTGAAGATAGTGAAATTATAAACTTAAAAGGAAAATTGAAAGAATTAGAGAATCAAATTGTTAAAATAGTAGAAAATAAGTAGAAGAGGTGTAAATACAAATGGAAAATAAGTACTTAAACGATGCAATTATAGGAGGAAAAAATATAACGGCTAGTTATACATATAAAGGTGAATTATTAAGAATTATGTATGATACACCTGATTATAAACAATTTGTAGATTTTTTCCATACAGGAGTTAAGATAAATGATTCTGGTATAATATATTTACATGAAGATATAAATAATAGATACAATCAGTATTATGTTGAAGATACAAATATTTTAAATACTGAAATTGAAAACACATATTTTAATTTAAAAGTAAAGCAGACAGATTTTGTATTAATGAAAAATAGTGTATTGATAAAAAGGTATGTATTTGAAAATAATAATATTATTGATTTAGATATAAATTTCTTAATTCATTCAAAATTGTTATCTGATTTTAATAATATGGTAGGTGCGAAAATTGAGGATAATATGCTTGTTCAATACTGTCATAGCAATACTATATATATGTTTTCAAAGGAAAGAATATTAAGTCATCAATTAAATGATACAAATGAAAATATAACAAGTGGAAAAATACAAGATAAAGATTACATAGGAATGAGTTCAGATTCGAGTATTAGTTATAATATAGGAAAATTGAAGCCTGGGGAAAAGAAAGGGATTGACATATACATATATATAAAAGCCAACGAAAAGCTTGATAAAGAAAAAACGCTAAAAGAAATATCAGATATTAAGAAAATGGATTTAGCAAAAGAGCAGGGAGCAGTTGAAAAGTATTGGAAGAAATACATAAAAGAGCACATGTTAACATCTATAAATGATGAGGGAGAATATAACCAAAAAATAAAGAAAATTTACAAAAGGACAATATTGTTATATCCACTTTTAATGAATGCTAGTACGGGCGGAATTTCGGCAGCAGTGGAAGTTGATGAAACGATGAGCAAATGTGGAAGATATGCATATTGTTGGCCACGAGATGCAATATTTGTTACTAAAGCTTTTGACATGTTGAATATGAAGAAAGAAGCAGATAAATTTTACAAAAATTTTTGCAAAAATACTCAAAGTAAAAATGGCATGTGGGAGCAGAGGTTTTATTCAGATGGTAGATTGGCTCCATGTTGGGGGTATCAAATTGATGAAACAGCGAGTGTAATATATGGAGTAAATGAACATTATAAAGAAACTCATAGTATAGAATTTTTGAAAGATACATTAAAAATGTGTGAAAATGCAACTAAATTTTTATGTACTTATATGGATAACATTTTGGAAACGCATGATACGAGTGATATAGTGAAAAATGAAATAGAGGCAACATATCATACAGAGGGAAGAAATAAATTGCCAGTTAGTTATGATATTTGGGAAATGAATGAGGGAGTGCACTTATATTCATTAGCAAGTATATATGCAGCGTTTAAAGCAATGTTAGAAATTTATGAGAATATAGAACCTGCATACAAGGAAAACAGGTTAAAATTAGAAAGCATAAACAAAGTAAAGACTAATATAACAAAATATATAGATGAAATAAAGAAATACATATTAAAAAACATGTATGATGAGCAAAGGAAGTGCTTATTAAGAAACTGCAAGGATAAGAACAGTGATATAAGTGTATTAGGTGCGGTTATACCATTTAATTTATTTAGTGGTAAAGAGAAAAAGGTACAAAATACGGTAGAAATAATAAATATGACATTAAGAACATATACAGGAGGGTATTTAAGATTTGAATATGACCATTACATGGGCGGAAAAAATCCATGGACAATAGCCACATTATGGATGGCGATGTACTATAAACAAATAGGAAAAAAAGAGCAATGGAAAGAATGCATGAAATTTGTAATAAACAGTTCAAATCAACACGGATTTTTAGCAGAGCAAATAGACAACAACACAATGAAGCCAATCTGGGTAAATGGCCTTGCCTGGGCACATGCAATGTTTGTTTTAGCATTGGGGACGGGTCCAATTTCCTTTTTTGAGTGATTTAGGGACAGGTCTGTAAGAAAAAATAAATAAAAATTTGATAAAACTATAGAAAAAAATACAAAAATGTGTTATTTTATTAATATGAATATTGGGGATATATGACTATTAATGTAAATATTAAATAATATGTATGAGGGGCGATAAAATGTAGAAAGGAGACAATTTGATTATGGCGAGAAATGCACGATATCGTTCCTCTTTAAACATGTACCATGTAATAATTAGAGGAATAAATAAACAAAATATTTTTCTTGATACACAAGATAAATTAAAATTCGTCAAAGAATTAATAAATACAAAAAATAAGTATTGCTTTAAAATTTATGCATATGTGCTTATGGCGAATCATGTACATTTGGTTTTAAAGGATGGAGAGATAGATGTCTCAAAAATTATGCACAGGTTGCAGGTTTGCTATTCGGAATATTTTAACAAAAAATATGATAGGATTGGCCATGTTTTTCAGGGAAGATTTACTAGTAAGAATATAGAGGATAATGAATATTTAAAGTACGTTATAAGATATGTTCATATTAATCCGGATAAAGCAGGGATAGGAAAATATGATTCGTATCAATGGAGTAGTTATAAGGAGTATGTGGAGACTGATAATGATGAGTCTTTGACTGATAAAAACGATATTTTGGAATTATATGGGAATAATCCGGATGAGGCTATAGCAAATTTCAAGATGTTCCATAAGGAAAAGAGTCGATATTCATATAATGAAGAAGATTCAGAGTTTGAATTGACTAATAGGCTAGATGATGAAATTATTATAAAAATTATAATTGAGAATATGGGATTAAAATCGATTTACGATGTACAAAAATTGAATAATAAATATAGAGATGAAATTTTATTGAAAATGCTTGCAATAAGAGGGACGACAGTAAGTCAAATATCAAGAATAACAGGAATAAGTACAAAAATAATTGGAAATTTAAAGTTTAAGATGAATAAAAACAAGGGAACCTGTCCCTAAATCCTAAAAAAAAGGAAAAAGGGTCTGTCCCCATAGAGGTGAAAAAGTGAAGGTTAAGACGTTGTTTGTATGTGGAAATTGTGGATATGAGTCAGCAAAATGGTTAGGAAAATGCCCTGCATGTAATGAGTGGAATAGTTTTTATGAGGAAAAAGTTAGTAATACAAATTCTGGTAGTGGTGCAGGGGCAAGAAATAAAAATGTTACACCTAAGAAATTAAAAGAGGTTGAAGGACTGACTACTTCTAGGATAAGCACTGGTATAGGAGAACTAGATAGAGTATTAGGAGGAGGTCTGGTTAAAGGTTCTTTAGTTTTGGTAGGAGGAGAGCCAGGAATTGGAAAATCTACACTTATTTTACAGCTTTGCGATAAAATGAAAGGTGAAGGAAAAGTATTATATGTATCAGGAGAAGAATCGGCTGAACAGGTAAAAATAAGGGCAGATAGACTTAAAATAAATAACGATGAAATTATGTTTTTGGGAGAAACTAATATAGATGCTATACAAGATGCAATAACTGCAATCAATCCTAAGTTGGTCATTGTGGATTCAATCCAGACGATGTATTCAGAAGATATTACATCTGCAGCAGGAACTGTAAGTCAGGTAAGAGAGATAACATCGCGAATAATGCGTATTTGTAAAGACAATAATATTACGACTATTATAATTGGTCATGTCACAAAAGACGGAAACATAGCAGGACCAAGGGTTTTAGAACACATGGTAGATACCGTATTATATATAGAAGGAGAAAGGTATTTTTCATATAGAATGTTAAGGAGTGTAAAAAATAGATTTGGCTCCACAAACGAATTAGGTATGTTTGAAATGAAAAATGAAGGCATGGTGGAAATTACAAACCCGTCTTCAATATTGATATCTGACAGAGAGGATAATCCAGCGGGCTCTATTGTTGTTGCAAGCATAGAGGGGACAAGACCGCTATTAGTTGAACTTCAATCTTTAACTGCAAATAGTGTATTTGGTATACCTAAAAGAACTGCCAATGGATTCGACTATAACAGGTTAGCTGTGTTGATAGCAGTTTTAGAAAAAAGAGCAGGATTGGCGTTAGGAGGACAAGATGTTTATTTAAATGTTGTTAGTGGAATTAAAATAGTAGAACCAGCAGTCGATTTAGGAGTAATTCTTGCATGTAGTTCGAGCTATAAAAATGTTAGTATACCAAAAGATGTTGTGGCAATAGGCGAAGTTGGTCTGACAGGCGAAGTTCGTGCGATTAATATGATCGAAAAAAGAATAAAAGAGTCAGAAAAATTAGGGTTCAAAAAATGTATTATACCAGAAAGTAACAAAAAACTATTGAAAGATAATTATAAATTAGATATAATAGGCGTTAGAAATATTAATGAGGCTATAAAAAATTTGGGGATTAAGTAAAAATTTATAATTTAATTTATAATAAGACCTGTCCCTAAATCCCTAAAAAAAGGTAAAAGGGACTGTCCCCATAAAGGAGTTGAGGAAAAGGTGACTAGTAAAAAGGATGAGGC
>CANQHH010000090.1 GCA_947623615.1 uncultured Clostridia bacterium
TGGCGATATAGCCAAGTGGTAAGGCACGAGTCTGCAAAACTCTGATCCCCGGTTCGAATCCGGGTGTCGCCTCCAAAGGAAAAAACGTAAAAGCATTGATATGTCAATGCTTTTACGTTTTTTTATGCTTTTTGATTAAGAGTAAAAATTCAGTGTTTTCAGTACTTTCAAAAGTTAGAAAATTAATTATTCAATTTATATTTGACAAAAATGTGACAAAAAATTAATCATTATGTATAAAATGTAACAAAATAAATTTTATAATAAAAAAATGTAATGTTCGCTTGTTTTTTATCAAGATATATTGTATAGTATAAATCATAGAAAATGAGAATAATCAGGTGTGGTTTTGCCTTCAAACTTCGATTCTTCGAAAGTAAGGAGGTGGTACATATGATAGAAACTGCTTTTTTAAATATAATTCATTTATTATTATTCGGCTTAATTGCCGAAACTATCTGTGTATTTGCCTTAATTATACTTGTTATAGTTTTGAGCAAATAAAAAAAGAAAACTCACATCTGTACTTTGCCCAGTGCGTTTGTGAGTTTTCATAAACTATTTGGCAAAACTACATTTGTAGTTTCTCATTTTCTATCTTTATTATACACAGATTTTTAGAAAATGTCAAATAAAATTTGAGTGGACATTGCATAAACTTTTTGTGGGAAACACCACTTTTGATATTTACCCACACATTATTTTACTTAGTATTTTTCTTATATTGCTGTGCATTCCTGTTTTTTCAATTTCAAATGCATATGTTCTTGTTTCTTCAACGTCTGTTTTTATATTTCTTGCTATTATCTTATCATATCTTTTTAGTTTTGTGTTAATTTTTTTCCTTTTTACTAATTCCTCATATATTTTTCCACCATTGTTCACAAAAACTCTTAATCTACTCATTTTGTCTATTCCATCATCTCACCACGTTCTTGGTCTACTACTCATTCTATCTGAATATACATGACTTATATGTCCTTCTGCACTACATCCTCTTAAGTATTGGCCTTCCTTTTCATATATTTTCTAAACTTACGGGGTCATATATGTTTATACTATACCATATCTTACTCCTATATTGTGGGAAGTCAACTGTTGCTTGATTTACATACTTTAATAAATGAAATTTATCTAATACAAATTTCATTTCTCTATCCAGTTTAATCCTTCTTTTATCCAACTCGCTCCATCTCCTCCGATATACACTCTTTCTATATTTTTTACATCATATTTCTTATCTATATATTCTGCTACTTCTAACCATAATTCTTCACTATTTTTTCCTAGACAACCTATGTAATACACATTTTTTAATATATGTCTGTTTCCTTTTGTATAGTTTCCTTCATGTACATATATCAATTTTGGCATTCCTACTTTATTTCCTCTTTCTGATACATAATCTTCATCTGCCTCTATGTAAAGCCTCTTTATTTGCTTTTTTTCCTGCCTTTGAATATGACATATCATGTGCAAATTCTATTATCTTACTTTCTACATCTTTAGTTATTCTTTCATTTTTTTCTATTCCTAACTTCTCATCTGCTAAATACACATATTCTTTCGTTTGTTTATTCCTGTAATATCTTCTTGTATATTCTATATTTCCATATTCTGTTATTATTGTTCTTTGTCTTAAGTCCTTCGTTTCATATTCTAGCTTTCTTATTTGATTCTCAAACAATATTTTATCTACTGTTTCTAAAATTCCCACAATCGTTTTTCTTCCTGCTTCATCAAATACCTTTCTTAAATCTCTACTAAATATACTTATTTCATTGTTTTTTATACTACATTCTAAAAAGTCATTGTTTTCTATGATACTTTGTATTATGCTATTAATCATAGAGAAGCACCTCCTTTGTATGACGTTGTGTTCTACAAAAACATCATATCAAATCGGTGCTTCTTTTGTCTATTTTTTATTTTATATTTTCCCACATATTATTTATGCTAATAACCTTCTATAACTTATTATACAAAATTACGCAATGTTATATAAAATTAAATCTTTATTAAATAAAATTCACTTATCTAAATTAGAAGAATATTTGAAGGTTTAAATTTTGACAATTTTATGTAAACATGGTATGATTATAATAGATGCAACACTTTGCATTACTCCGTTGCATCAAGAGCTATCTGTTTAAACGGGCGACTGCCCAAGGAGGTAAACTATGACTTACAAAAAAATAGAAGAACTCATCAGCAACTCTGTACGGGTCATTCCTGGAATGATTGCGGTTTATCCGCAGTATTCGCAGGAAGAAGTTATCAATGTGTCGGAAATCGTTCCGAAGTTCCCTGGTTGCTATGCGACAAATAACTCAACGGTCGCTTTCGTACACAACGGAAACTTCTTTGTCACTCCGTACACTCGGAATGCAATGACTGTTCTGACTACTAACGGTTTTAAGAAGGCATACTTCTTTGTACCGTTCAGCAATTGGGATTATCCCAAGTCTGAGCAGTTAAAGTGGAGCGTTCTTCGCGAAAATGCTCGTCAGTCCTACAAAGCAGATTTTGTTTCTGACTGTGAAGCCTACTGTGATGAACGTCACATCGGGTCTATCAGCGAGGAAACTCTCGCAAACTGTTTTGAAATGCCTGAAAATGGTGTCAGGGTAAAACACATCTATTTTGAGGATACATACTACCCCATCATGAATCAGAGCTGCTTGGACTGCCTCAGCGTTAACCTTGGACGCTTTGGTTGCAACAATGGCCGCGTGGTATTTGTTTACCGTAACGGCAAAACATTCGTTGCTAAAGGGTACAAGATTTTGAGCGAACTGCGTGCTGCTGGGTATACTCAGTCTGATCTCTTCGTACCGTTTTCGAACGGTGAAGAAATTCAGGACTATGCCCTGAGAACACGTTGGGAGTCCATCACAAAGTAAGTCAGTTTTCCCCTAAGCGTATTGCACGTCTTGGGGCATTGGGGTCAGCTTTGGCTGGCTCCTTTGTTTTTTATTAGATTTTTACACAAAACTACACAATAATTCTATAAAATAATCTTTTACTCCTTTTCTATCTATATTATTTTTGTTACATATTTGCAATACTGCCAATACCTCATCTTTCAATACAACCTTTATATTTCCTATTACTTCATTTTCTAATACTGGAGCCTCTAAATTGTATATTAAATTTATATTTATTTGTATATTATCAACTTCATCATTTTTTACTGCTATATATTGATATTTTAATTCTTCCACTTCTAATTCTATATCATTTGTTATTCCTTTATTTATGACTATTCTATTTTTATTTATCTTTTCCCATTCTTCAAATTGCTCATTTATCTTAGTTTTTAAATCTACTATTTTATAACTTTTAAATGCGTATTCAATTAGTTTAATGCTATCAGATGTTCTATATTTTTTTGTGTCTGCCCCTATTACTACGGTAATTATATCTAGCTCTCCCCTTTTACAAGATGTTACTAAACATCTACCAGCACCATTTGTAAAACCTGTTTTTACACCATAAACTCCATTTAAACTGCCTAATAACTCATTAGTGTTTGATATTGTTTTTGGATACCCATTAATCGTTATTGTACATGTTTTGGTAGATACTATTTTTTTAATTTCTTTCATGTTTAAAGCATAATCTGCAATTTTAGCCAATTCAAAAGCTGTTGTATAATGACCATCTACATCTAAACCATGAGGAACAACAAAATGACTATTTACCAATCCTAATTCTATTGCTTTTTTGTTCATTAAGTCGGCAAAGCCTTCTACACTCCCACCAACATGAATCGCTAACGCAATAGCTGCATCATTTCCCGAGCGTAGCATAAGTCCATATAATAAATCATTTACACTTATTTTATCACCTTTTTTCAACCCCAATCTTGAACCACCTGTCCCTGCTGATTTTGCATCTACCGTTACAATATCTGTTAATTTGCTATTTTCTACTACAACTATTGCAGTTAATATTTTAGTTGTAGATGCCATTGGAGTCTGTTTATTTCCATTCTTTTCATACAAAATTCGCCCTGATGCTCTATCATATATAAGTGCAACTCTTGAATTTAATTTTAGTTCAGATTCAATTTGTGCTGAAGTCTGTACAACCTCATTTTCTATATCATGCACGTCTATTTTTTCATTATCTTCTAAATATGAATATGATATATTCATGTTTAAAATAACTATAATCAACACGAATACAACATTTGCCTTTTTATACAAATTTCTCATAAAAAAATCACCTTTTAAATTATATTTTAAAAAGTGATTTTTATGAATATTATTCTCCTAGTACTCTTTCGTAACCTTCATCTTCTTTTTCTCTTTCCTCTTTCTCTCTTTCTTCCTCAATACTTCTATCATGTATCTCTTGGTTTACTTCTTTTTTAGCCTCATCTTCTGTTAATGTTTTTTCGCCTATCATTAAATTATATATTTCTACTGCTTCTTCTTTTCTATATCCTTCATCAACAAACCCTTCTATAATTTCTTCTGCATGCTCTATTAAATACATTTCATCATACTGTATTCCATCTTTTGCAAGTCCTGTACGTTCTGCTCCTTCAAAACTTTTACTTTGTTTATCTGGATCTGCCTCTCCTGTTCTCATAGATGTTTCTTTATCTACCTCGTATGAATTATATTTTCTTCCTCTTACTTCCACATCATGAGACACCCATTGTCCATTCATTCCTTGTCTTGATTCACTTATATCTAAGTATCCATATGAATCTATACTAATATTTATATGTACATCTCTTACATCTTTATCTAAACCAGATAACCCATTTGTTTTCATAACTTGATATGGTACTTCCCTTTTTACAGGATTGCCGTCATCTCCTATACTTACTGTCTCTTCTCTTAAACCTGTAGTAGATGGTTCAAAATACTTTGAAGGTTGTGAATTTCCATTTTCATCTATATATTCAGCTTTTATTACTCCATTGTTGTCTTTATAGAAATATAGATTTGGCTCTAAATTTGGATGATCTTTATATAAATTACTATTTGGTCTTATCTTTAATACATTGTTTTGAGGTATACCTTTAAGTTTTGCAATCTCATTTTCCTGCTCTTTTTCTGGATCATTTTCTTGCTCCTGCTCTTCTTTCTCTTCCTCTTTGTTTTCTTTTTGAACTTCCTTTTCGCCGATTTCCTTTTCTCTTTCTTTATATTCACTTAATTCTTCTCTTGTAAAAACTAAATCGTCCTCTTTAAGCTCTTCTGGTAGTTTTAATTCTATATCTTCTAATTCTAATAATTCCATATAGCTCTCGTCAATTTCTTTTAAGCTTTCAATATATTCTTCTGTAAATCTTATTTTACCATCTGCCTCAACAGTAGCAATTAAGTTTTTATCTTTATCATAAATTTGATATACATTAACTCCTTCTTCTTCTTTACTCTCTAT
>CANQHH010000091.1 GCA_947623615.1 uncultured Clostridia bacterium
GATGAGGATAATTTAGATTGTTTAAATTATTTGGAAGGTAAAACTATAGATTATGTTAATAGAAAAGCTATGGAAGGAACAATAGAAGCACATGTTGAGAATGATGTTCCAAACATAGTTATAGATATGGATAAGTTAGATGAAGAAACTATGGGACATTTGATATATTTCTTTGAACTTGCTTGTGCAATGTCAGGAAAGATATTAGGAATAAATCCATTTGATCAACCAGGAGTTGAGAAATATAAAACAAATATGTTTAGATTGTTGAAAAAACCAGGATATGAGAGCTAAAAACATTGACAATAGTTGATTAATAAGATATAATGTCAATATTATAAATATAGAAAAACATAAATGAGACAAAGTAAAATAAAGGTTGTTTCTAGAGAAAAATAGTCGTGGGCTGGAAGCTATTTTAAATAAACGTATTTGAAAAACTACCTCATTGTTTCTGGGGACAGACGTGTAGCTTGCGTTAAAAGTAATTAAGTAAAAACAAGGGTGGAACCGTGTTATATAGCACCCCTCTAAAATGTTATATATTTTTATGACATTTTTAGAGGGTGTTTTTTGTGTAAAAGGAGGAATGTAAATGAAAGTTGTACTAAAAGATGGCTCAGCCATTGAAGTTAAAAAGGGAATAAGCATTTTAGAACTTGCGAACCAGATTAGTTCAGGTTTAGCAAGAGTTGCAACAGCGGGAAAAGTAAATGGAGAGGTAAAAGATTTAAGATTTAAATTAGAGGAAGATTGTAATGTTGAGATATTAACTTTTGATAGTTGCCTAGATGGTAAAAAAGCATATTGGCATACTACATCTCATATTATGGCACAAGCAATAAAAAGGCTATTTGGAGATAGTATAAAACTTGCAATTGGACCATCTATAGATGAAGGATTTTATTATGATTTTGATGTTGAAACACCATTTTCAGATGAAGATAAATTAAAAATAGAAGAAGAGATGAAAAAAATTATAAAAGAAGATTTACCAATTGAAAAATTCGCACTTTCAAGAGAAGAAGCTATAAAGTTTATGAAAGAAAAAGATGAACCATATAAAATAGAGCTAATTGAAGATTTACCAGAGGATGTGGAGATTTCATTTTATAAACAAGGAGACTTTACAGATTTATGTGCAGGACCACATTTAATGAGTACAGGAAAAGTAAAAGCTGTAAAAATAATGTCTTCTTCAAGTGCATATTGGAGAGGCAATGAAAACAATAAATCATTGCAAAGAATATATGGAATATCATATCCAAAGGCAAGTCAATTAGAAGAATATATTCATTTGATAGAAGAAGCTAAAAAAAGAGATCATAGAAAATTAGGTAAAGAATTAGAATTATTTTTCTTTGATGAAACAGCACCTGGAATGGCATATTGGTTACCAAAGGGTATGAAGATTTTAAATACACTAATTCAGTTTTGGAGAGAGGAACATGAAAAAAGAGGATATCAAGAATTTTCAGGACCTCAGCTAAATAGTAGTGTTTTATGGAAAACTTCAGGACATTGGGATCATTATAAAGAAGATATGTTTGTGTTAGAAGATGTAGATGGAAATGAACAAGCGTTAAAGCCAATGAATTGTCCAAATGCAATAAAAGTATTCCAAACAAAGTTAAGAAGCTATAAAGATTTGCCATTAAGATTTAATGATATAGATGTTATTCACAGAAATGAAAAGTCAGGTCAATTAAATGGTTTATTTAGGGTAAGAATGTTTAGGCAAGATGATTCACATAACTTTATAACAGAAGAGCAAGTGGCAGATGAAATAAAAGATATTATTGAAATAGCTAAATATCTATATGGTATTTTTGGATTAGAATTTAAGCTTACATTATCTACAAGACCAGATGATTTCATGGGTGATATAGAGGTATGGAATAAAGCAGAAAGTGATTTGAGAAATGTTTTAGATGAAATTTGTGGTAAAGATGAGTATGAGGTAAATGAAGGTGATGGAGCATTCTATGGTCCTAAAATAGATATAAAGATGAAAGATTGTTTAGGAAGAGAATGGCAAATGGGAACAGTACAATTAGATTTCCAATTACCATTAAGATTTAATTTATCATATATAGATAGAGAAGGAGAAAAGAAAACTCCAATATTGGTTCATAGAGCTTTATTTGGATCTTTTGAGAGATTTATAGGAATAATAACTGAGCATTTTGCAGGTGCATTTCCAGTATGGTTAGCACCAGTGCAAGTAAAAATTTTACCTATTTCAGATGCACAACATGAGTATGCAAGGGAATTAGAAGAAAAGTTGAAAAAAGAAGGATTAAGAGTTGAATTAGACTCTAGAAATGAGAAAATAGGCTATAAAATACGTGAAGCACAGCTTCAAAAGGTTCCATATATGTTAATAGTTGGTGACAAAGAAATTGAAACAAATGCAGTGGGAGTAAGGTCAAGAACAGAAGGCGACATAGGAGCAATGTCACAAAATGAATTCATTGATAAAATAAAAACTGAGATTAACACATTTGCAAGATAAAGATTAGAAATATGTGGTTTATAGGTATAACCATTAAAAGCCTAAATTTAAGTAAAGGATGTTAGATATGTCAAAGGTTGCAAATGAAAATAAAGAAATGATTGAAAGAAGACTAGATTATATAGGGCTAAATTTAAATAGGATACCTAAATTTTTAACTGAGTATGAACCATTAAATTTCAGACCATTGAAATCCAATGATGAAAAAACGTATAAAGTATATAGATATCTTAATGTTCAAGATATAGATATATTAGTAACACCAATGGATAGATTGGCAGATTTAAAAGAAAGATACAAATTATCAGCTCCATTGTTTACATATTTAGATTCTAAAAGTAAAGAAAACGAAGAAAGATATGCTACATTTATCAAAATGTTGTTAGATATGAAAGAGGAAAAAATAGAGGAATTAGAAGAGGAGCAAGAAAAGTTAAAAGAAAAAATTCCATATAAAGTTAAATATAAAAATCATTTTATGTGGCAAATATATTACTCAGAATATGATGAAAAATATTTTATGCTTGTTCCTACAAATGAACAAGATAATAGTGCTTTATTCTATTTATTAAAGAAGATGATAAGCAGTAAAAAGAATAGAAAAAAAGAAACTATATTTGTTCCAATTAGTCATCTTGAATATTCAGAAAATTATTTAACTAAAACAGAAATTGCAGATATGGAAAATTACTTATGGTATTTTACCAAAGAATGGCCATCTGTTTATGAAGTATATGACAAAAAGGGAAGTATGAGCATAAGAATAGTTGGAAAAACCAAAGTATATGAAAAGATAGAAAGTGACTATATATTAAATGTAGAAAGCAAAAAAGAAGCAATAGAATTATATAAGCTTCTTAAAGCGTTGTTTATTATAGCTACAGGAGCTCCTGATACATACAAATTTGATGTAAAAATAGGAGAAAATGGATATTTACTTTTCTATTATAAAGAACAGGAAATGTCATATAAAAAATTGTCTGAGTTTATAAAAAATGAATATTTAGATAAAATTCCTAAATTAGAGAAGGCTATATCAGAGAAGGACAAGCTAAAGAACAGGTTAAACAGATTTAACATTATGGTGGAGGAACTAACACAAGAATATTTAGCAAAACAAAGACAAATTGCTACATTTTTGGAATGTAAAAAAAGTTTTTTAGGAAAAGTAAAATATTTCTTTAAAAGAAAAAAAGAAAATCCTGTAGATGTTAAAAATAAAAAGT
Organism: uncultured Clostridia bacterium; assembly: GCA_947623615.1. Taxonomy (GTDB): domain Bacteria; phylum Bacillota; class Clostridia; order TANB77; family CAG-508; genus CALXVA01. The sequence continues at coordinate 3,742 of CANQHH010000091.1, forward strand.
CAGAAAAATTACAAGAAAACAAAAAGGAAAAGCAAGAAGAGCAGGCTTTATATGAGGAAAAAGAGCAATACACAATAGAAGATTTAATTGATATTTGTACAAAATTGAGTGAAAGGCTAAAAGAAAACAACAACATAGAACTAGATATAAATGCAATAGAGACTAAGAAAGAGATAATAGCTAAAAAGATAGAAAATGCAGATTTATATATTAAAGAAATTGATGATCATAAAAAGAGTATTTTCGAGTTTTGGAAATTTACAAGTAAAGATGAGGTACAAACATTACATAAAGCGGAAGAAATGAAACAAAAACAAAAAGAAAAAATTGCAAAATATTTTGATTATCAATCAGATTTAGAAGAATTAGGCAAAATTGTTGATGAAGTACAAAGAAGAAAATTATCAAAAAATGAAACTGATGCTATTTTTATAGCTAGGGATGTTATTGGTTCTATAAGGGTATTATTAGGTAATATCACAAAAGATGATAAAAGTATTGAGAAAGATCTAGAAAGACTAAAAAAAGAGTATGAATTAAATGCAGATGAAATGGAAGTTAAAGATTTTGATATTTTTGGAGGTCTTTCAGATGATAAAACTAAAATAAAGACTATAAATAATGAAAAACATAGAGAAAATGAAAAAAGTAAGTATAAAATTCTTTCTTTAAACATGGAAACAGATATAGAGTCATATAAAAACAATTTACAAGGTCATATAAATCTTATATCAGAGGCATTAAATAAAATAAGAGCCCCATATGATATGTCAGTATATAAAGTTAATAATAGAAAAGGAATAGATGGTTTGGATGTATTCAATATAAATCCACAAATTCCAATAGAGGAAGAAATAAAGAATACTAAAAAAGAAAATATAATTTTGAGTAGAATAAATGTAAAAGAAAATATGCCAATGCTATATTACTCTAATATTATATTTTATGATAATACTAATAAAACATTACCAGTGGGAATGAATTTATCTTCAGAAACACTTTTGGATATAGATAAAATTAAAGTAACATGTATAAAAGAAACTAATTTTAATATAAATTATAATGTAAATGATTATGAATTTACTACAAAGAAAATAAAAGTATTTGAATATGATGCAGAAGAAAAGGAAAAAGAAGTGAAAAAAGAAGATAAAGAAGAAGTCAAAGAAGAAGCTAAAGTAGAGGCAAAAGAAGAAAAAGAGGAAAAGGAAAAAAAGGAAGAAAAATAAGAGCGAACATAATATCCATTTATTGACTAATTATGTAATTTATGATATAATAGAATAGCTAGAGAAAATAAAAAATAAGGGAAAAGGGGAATAGAATATGGATAATAAGAATTTAGTTTTTGGACATAAAAAGCCAGATACGGATTCAATTGCATCTGCAATTGCAATGGCTAATCTACAAACTAATATTGGTAGTTATTCAGAAGGATATAGATTAGGTGATATAAATAGAGAAACTGAATTTGCATTAAAAACATTTAATGTTAAGGAGCCTGAATTAATAGAAAAGGTAAATGAAAAAGATAATGTTATAATGGTTGACTCAAATGAATTTACACAAAGTGCAGAGGGAATAGAAAATGCAAATATAAAAATGATAGTAGATCATCATAGATTAAATTTACAAACTACAAACCCTGTATTTTG
>CANQHH010000092.1 GCA_947623615.1 uncultured Clostridia bacterium
ATAAGGAATTAATTGTGAATTATTTGATAGAACGATTAAAAGAAATCTTATAAAACATAAAATCATATTGTTTAACAGGGGTCTAACTAAATGGTTAGACTCTTTTAAATAAATAGCTAATAAGTAGGTGGTAATTTGAAAAATATATTAATAGTAGAAGATGATATTACTATACATAATTTAATAATGGAAATTGTTACTAGCGAAGGCTATAATGTATTTAATGCTTACTCTGGAACTGAGGCTATGCTGTTAATAGAAAAAGAGAATATAAATCTTATATTATTAGACTTAATGCTACCAGGACTAAATGGAGAAGAAATAATAGAAAAAATAAAAGATATTCCTATTATAGTTATAAGTGCTAAAATATCGCCAGAAGATAAAACAAATGCATTGTTAAATGGTGCTAATGATTATATTACTAAACCTTTTAATGCCAAAGAACTTATGGCTAGGATAAAAGTACAATTGAGGTTAAATGAAGGGAAGAATGTAAACAGAGAATTAAAATATAATGATATAGTGTTAATGGAAGATAATCATACCTTATTCATTAAAGAAAAAAATATATACTTAACTAAGACTGAATATACAATACTAAAGCAACTTTTATTAAATCCTAAACAGGTTGTAACTAAAACTAGATTGCTAGATTTGATAAGTATGGATGCAGCCAATTGTGACGAAAATTCTTTAAAAGTTCATATAAGCAATATAAGAAAAAAGATAAAAGCTGTAACAGAAAAGGAATATATAGAGTCTGTATGGGGAGTGGGTTTTAAGATTTATGAAGAAAATTAATTGAATTTTAACTATTTTCTTAACCGATTTCTTAACCTTTATGTATTATACTTCGAGTAAAAGGAGGAATTGGTATGGAATATGTTTTAGAAACACGTAACCTTGAAAAAAAATACAAAAAATTTAAAGCACTAAAAAATGTTAATATGCATCTACCCAAAGGTGCAATATACGGACTTATAGGGAAAAATGGTGCAGGTAAAACTACTTTAATAAGATTGATTTGTGGTTTACAGAAAGTAACTAACGGGAGTTATACAATTTTTGGGATTTTAAATAATAGCAAGAAGATTAATATGGCAAGAAAAAGGATAGGAGCAATTATAGAACAGCCATCTATTTGTCTAGACATGAATGCAAAAGATAATTTGATAGAACAATGTAAGATTATTGGATTGCCATTAAATAATGATATTAAAGAAATATTAAAAACAGTAGGATTGGACGATGTAGGAAAGAAAAAAGCTACAAATTTTTCGCTAGGAATGAAACAGAGATTAGGCTTAGCAATCGCATTAGTAGGACATCCAGATTTTATTATACTTGACGAACCAATAAATGGACTTGATCCAGAAGGAATAATAGAAATAAGAGAGCTTATAATAAAACTGAATCAAGAAAAAGGAATTACATTTTTAATATCTAGCCATTATTTAGATGAATTAGCTAAAATTGCGACTCATTATGGATTTATAGATAATGGAGAAATTATTAAAGAGATTAGTAATGAAGAACTTATAAAAAATTGTAGAAAAAGAACTGAAATAAGGGTAAGTGATGTAAAAGAATGTGTTAAATATTTAGAGCAAGAAAAAATTTCGTATGAAGTTATTTCAGAAGAACAAATAAATATATATGATGATATAAATATTTCAGAATTTGTTGTTTCACTTTCAAATAGAAATTGTACAATAATTGAGTTTAAAGAAAAAGAAGAGACTCTTGAAAATTATTATATAAATCTAATTGGAGGTGAAGGTAATGTATAAATTATTAAATGCTAATTTTTTTAGATTGAAAAAAGATGTGGTCTTTTGGATATTTTTGTTTATGAGTTTAGGAATAGCTGGAATAAATGTTTTTCGATATATAGAAGTATCAAGAGCTTTTTCAAGTGAAGGAATATTAGATGATATTGTTAAACAATATATGTTGCTTATAGGTCTTTTCATTGCAATATTTGTAAGCTTATTTATAGGAAAAGAATATTCAAATGGAACTGTAAAAAACAAAATTATAGTTCGGACATAATAGAATAAAAATATATTTTTCTAATTTGTTTACTTGTGTTATTACTGGAATAATTTGCGATTTAGCATATATATTAGTCGCTTTATTAATAGGAATTCCGTTATTTGGAAAAATGCAAATGCCATTATCACAGTTTGGGCTAATGTTGTTTGACTCTATTTTGGTTATAATAGTATATTGCTCAATATTTAACTTTATATCAATGATGTGTTCAGAAATAACAATTTCAACTATTGTATGTCCAATTTTATTTGTAGTTATGTTTGTTGCATGTTCATATTTGGAATCAATAATAATTAGCCAACCAGAATATATAACAAATACTTATTTTGAAAATGGAGTGGAACACATTATTAGTAAAGAGTTGAATCCAAATTATCCAGGAAAGACGAAAGTGGCTATTGCGGAAACTATTTGTAATTTAATGCCAACAGGACAAGTGGATGGAATATTATCTATGGAAAATGATAAGTTGCAAAAATTACCATTTTACTCTATTTTGGACATTTGCATTATAAATATTATAGGTATGTATTTTTTTAGAAAAAAGGAATTGAAATAGGAGGAAAGATTGTGAGTATTTGGCTATATGTAGTAATTGCTATTTTAATAATTTTATTATTAATAATGATAATTAAGCTATATTGTATTAAAAAATCAATTACAGAAATAAGAATGTCTTTTAAAAACATATTAAAAACAGATACGAACAATCTTTTAACAATATCTTCATCTGACAGGGAATTAAATAGGCTAGCTAATGAGTTAAATACTGAACTAAAAAATTTGCGAACTTTAAGATTGCAATATGAAAAAGGAAATCATGAGCTAAAGAAAATGATAACAAATATTTCTCATGATATGAGAACTCCACTCACAGCTATAAGTGGGTATATTGATTTGATGAAAAATGCAAAGGAAATAGAAAAAAGTGAGCGATACTTAGAGGTTATAGAGAGGAAAACCAGTGATTTAATAAATTTAACTGAGCTGTTATTTGATTTTTCAAAATCAATTGATTTAGGAATAAGGAAAGAAAAAATTTGTATAAATGAGCTTTTAGAAGAAGTGGTTGCGAACTATTATAGTATTTTTAAAGAAAATACTATAACTCCTAAAATAGATATATGTGAAGAGAAAATTTACAGGGATATAGATAAAAATGCGGTTGTAAGGGCTTTTGAAAATATATTATCAAATGTGAGTAAATATAGTAGTGGGGATTTTAGCTTAAAATTAAGTGATGATGGAAAAATATTTTTTTCTAACAAAGCAAAAACTTTGGATGCAACTACAGTTAAGAAAATTTTTGATAGGTATTATACAGTAGAAAATGCTAAAAAATCTACAGGGCTAGGATTATCAATAGCTAAACAATTAATAGAATTAAATAATGGTATAATAAATGCAAAATATATCAAAGGAAATTTGATTATAGAAATTGAATTTTAATAAATCATATTATATAATTCAAAAATGGAGGTTAATGATGAAAGATAGTTTATTAAATGAATCAGCAAATGAAAATAATGTTAAATGGGATAACATTATAAAAAGAGAAAAAGCGATATATCCTAGAAATACAGATTTTCGTACTGATTTTGAAAGAGATTATACAAGAATTATACATAGTACAGCATATAGAAGGATGAAACATAAAACACAAGTATATTTTTCGCCACAAAATGACCATATATGTACGAGAATAGAGCATGTTGTTCATGTGGAATCAATAAGTTATACAATAGCCAAATATTTAGGATTAAATACAGAATTGACAAAGGCGATTGCAACAGGTCATGATATAGGTCATAGTCCATTTGGACATCAAGGAGAAAGAATTCTATCTGAAATTGCTGAAAGGGATATTGGAGAGAAATTCTGGCATGAGAAAAATGGATTAGATATGGTTGATAAAATAGAATTATTGGAGGATCCAGAAGGAAATAAGCAAAACCTAAATTTAACTTATGCTGTGAGGGATGGAATTATATCACATTGTGGTGAAATTGATCAAAACAATTTAAAACCAAGAGAAGAATATATTGATTTGCAAGAATATAAAAAGCCGAATCAGTTTAACCCATATACATGGGAAGGCTGTGTGGTAAAAATTGCAGATAAAATATCATATTTAGGTAGAGATATTGCAGATGCTATAACACTAGGAATTTTAGATAAAGATTTAAAAGAATTATATAAAATTTTGAACTGTGAAGAAAAAGAGATTATCAATAATACAAATATTATAAGCAGTTTGATATATGATTTATGTAGTAATTCATCTATTGAAAATGGATTATGTTTTTCAGAAGAGATGTTTGAAAAGATAAATAAATTAAAAGAATTTAATTATAAAAAGATATATTCATCTGATAAGTTAGTGAAATCTACTCATTATTTTAGATTAATATTAAATAGTATATATGATGTATTAAAAGAAAGCTGGAATAAAAAAGAAAAGATAGAAAAAATCTGCCCAGAACTTTTAAAAGACTTTGAAATTTGGCTTTCGGAATATTGGCAACTACAAAGAGATGTAAAAAATCACAATGATGCGATATTTGATACTAGCGATGAGAAGGAATATTCAAAAGCAATTATATATTATATATCTGGAATGACAGATAATTATGCAATTAGTATGTATAATAAAATAATAGAATTTGGAACAACAGAATAAAGAAAATTTTTTAAACAATTATTAGAATATAAAAAGGCTGTATAATACAGCTTAGTTATAGAGTGATTTTGAGGGGGTAAAATTTTTTGAAAAATTCCTCTAAAAAAATGACACTATCGAAATTAGTTAAATACTAGACTTTTTTGGGGTTTTATGATATTATATATGCGTAAAAATAAAGAAAAAAGGTTGGATGTAAAATATGAAAAAAGTAATAGTATTTATCATTAACATAATTCTATTTTTTGCCATTGCGACAAACGTGTATGCAGTGGAAAATTTAGAGTTGAAAACAACAAAAGATAAAGTAAATTTAGGAGAGGAATTTATAATTTCATTAGATCTGAATTCAGATAATAAAGAGAAAACATCTTTATATGCTTATACTGCAAGGTTAAGCTATGATAAAGATGTTTTTGATGTAATTGACGAATCCAATTTTGAGGAAAGTGAAAATTGGTCTGATATTACATATAATGCAAGTAATAACAAATTTGCACTGATTAATAAAAAAGGAGAGTTAGATGAAAACTTTTTGCAGATAAAGCTAAAGGTTAAAGAAAATGCAACTCCTGGAAA
>CANQHH010000093.1 GCA_947623615.1 uncultured Clostridia bacterium
TATTTACAATGTTTCTACTCTTTATTCAAACAGTAATGAATATTCTGCTCAATTGATGAGTTCAGAAACAAATACTACTCCAGATGAGCCTACTCGGAACTCCTTTTGTTATTGGAATAATTCAAATAGATAAAATACATTTAAATTATCCTATTCTTTCAGAAACTACTGATGAACTACTTGAAGTATCTGTTTGTAGGTTTGCAGGTCCTATGCCAAACGAAACAGGAAATCTTTGTCTTGCTGGTCATAATTATATTGATAATAGTTTTTTCGGTAGATTAGATGAATTAGAAAAAAAAGATAAGATAAAAATATATGATCTTACTGGAAAAATGGTTGAATACACTGTTACTAAAAAATATACTACAAATGCCACTGATACTTCTTGTACAGCTCAAAACACTAAAGAAAAAAACATTATTACACTTCTTACCTGTAATAATGTTTCTGGTAAAAGATTGGTAGTTGTAGCCGAAAAAGTACAAACAAAAAGTGAAGATTAATATCTCCACTTTTTTATTTGCTATTCACCAAGGTTAAGTTACCTTGGGCCGTGCAATAATTGCAAAGCAATTTTGCACATATGGCGAAGCAACTTTTCTTATTATTTTCTTTTTCTATAAACTGTTACACCTGCTACTGTTGCAACTCCAACTAAACCAATAGCAACACTTACCATTACATTATCAGCTGTTTTTGGGTTTGAAACTTCTTCTTCCTCAGTTTCTTCCTCTGGTGCTTCTTCTTCAGCTTCTTCCTCTGCTACTGGCTCTTCTTCTTCAGCATCTGGTGTATTTGTATTTGGATCTTCTGTCTCTTGCTCATCTGCTGAATTATCTGTATTTGGGTCATCTGCTGGTGTATCTGTATCTGGTTCATCTGTACTTGGTATAGCTGTAAATACAGATGTTAATTCTACAGCTGAATCAATTGCTTTATCTTCTGCAAATACTTCTTCTGTTCCAGCTACAACAAAGTTTACAAAGTTATATCCAGCTTTAGTTTTTTCAGCTGCTAAGTCTAAGCTTGATAAACTTTTTCCTTTTTCTATTTTATATTCATTTCCATTAATTTTTATAGTTAACATTTCTGCAATTGATAGGAATGAATCTTTTTCTACATTTGTTACTGTTCCATTATCAAATGTTACTGTAATATTTTCAGTATCTGCACTCATCACACTATTTCCGTTTTTACCTACTTTAAGTGTGTCTACTTTAGCTTCTCCTTTTACTTGAACATCTACAGAAGTTATTGTTCCTGTTGTATCAGCACTTTCATCTCCACCTACATAAAGGTTTGAAACAGTTCCTCCTGTAACTGTCATTTCAGCACTATCCATTGTACCACGGTTAACACTTTGCATTGTTGTAATAGTTCCTCCCGTAACTTCTACAGCTGCTTTACCTGTGTATCCATTAGTTCCACCTGCTACAACATTAGTGATTGTTCCTTCACTAACTGTTACTTTAGTTTCACCAGTATATCCTATACCTTCTCCACCACCAATTAAATTTGTGATAGTTCCTCCAGCGATTTCAATATTTGCACTATCTACTCTTGTTGTTGCATTTGCTGTATCACCACTATACCATGGTTGGTGACATGTTGTTCCAGCTAATGAAGATGCTCCTCCACCTTCTACATAGTCTACTGTTGAATCTCCAGAAATTTTGATATTGGCGGTTTCTACATGTGATTTATGTAATCCACCACCATATATGTCTTTTACCTTTCCACCAGTCATAGTAATGCTTGATGTTTTATATGGTTTTTCAGTATCGTGTCCACCACCAAATACAATTGTATTATCTTTTATTTGTATTGTTTGATTCTCTCCATAAGTTACTGTTGATTCTCCAGGAACTTCACTAGCACTTATTGTGATTGGTGTTCCATTTGCAAAAAGAAATGGTTTACCAGATGCAATTCCTGCTCCATTTTCAACATATGTTGGAGCTGATGGCTCTTCATACTCTGTTGCTGCCTTTACGTTTGTTCCAACGCAAAGTGTCATAGCTACTACAATAGCTACAATTGCGAATAAAAATTTTTTTGTCATAATTTTATACCCTCTTTCTTAATAATATTTACGAGCTAATTTTCCCATAAATATATTTAAAAGTCAATACTTTTTTATTCTTTTTTTTTACATTTTTCACATACAAATTTTTCTTATTTTTTGCAAATAAAATAATCAAATCTCAAAGGCAATAGTATTTGTAGATTTGGACTCAAATAGAAAATCTTTGATTTTCATATTCAAAAAAAATAGAAAAGTAATATATATTATTACCTTTCTATTTTTAATTATTTCTCATGCTATTTTATACATTATAATCTCTTATTTTTTTATATGCATATACTGCTGATACTGCACATACAACTATAAAAAACATTACAGTTATATCTTCTGTTACACCAGTTTGTGGTAATTTTTCATCTGCTCCTTCTACTGGTTCATCTTCTTCATTTTCAATATTTGTATCTGGTTGTACAATAGCAGGTGCTTCATAATTTACAACTTCCTGGTTTACTACTTCGTTTACTACTTCTTGATTTACTGCTTCCTGATTTGTTGTATCATTAACTTCATTAGTTGTTCCTATCTCTAAATTTAAATTGTCTAAGTTTGTTATAGGATCATCGTTTGTAGCCATTACCTGTGCTCCTAATAGTCCTAAAATTACAATTATTAAAATTACCATTATTACATTTTTTGAATTACGCATATTTCTCTCTCCTTTTTCATTAGATATTCTATTTTTATTACTATATATTATCTATTGTTTTTTTTATTTTATACAAAAAACTCAATAGACCCCATATAAATATTTTACTATTATTTATTATATTAGTCAAGTGTTTTTTTGTATTTATTTATTATTTTTTTATTTAATTAATTTTAAACATTAAATCTGAATAATACCACATCACCATCTTTCATGATATATTCTTTACCTTCAGACCTCATCAAGCCTTTTTCCTTAACAGCTTGCATACTTCCTTCTTTTACTAAATCATCAAAAGAAACTATCTCTGCTCTTATAAATCCTCTTTCTATATCACTATGTATTTTTCCTGCTGCTTGTGGAGCTTTTGTTCCTTTTTTTATAGTCCATGCCCTTACCTCTGGTTCGCCAGCTGTTAAAAATGACATCAGTCCTAATAAATCATAACTTGCTTTTATAACTTTATTTAATCCAGATTCCTCAAGACCCAATGCTTGAAGCATCTCTTTTTTATCCTCGCCTTCTAAACTTGCAAGTTCTTCTTCTATCTTTACACATAATGGTATAACCTGTGCATTTTCATTATTAGCATATTCTATAACCTTTTTCACATTTTCTTGTTCTTCTGGATTGTTCAATTGCTCTTCTGAAATATTGGCAATATATATTATTGGTTTCATTGTTAATAAATATACATCTTTTAAATTTTCTTTTTCTTCGTCTGTTAAATCTATTGTTCTTGCAGATTTACCACTTTCTAATGTATTTTTTATTTTATTTAGTACATCTAACTCTTCTTGACACTTTTTATCTGCTTTTAACTTTTTACTTACACTTGCTATTCTCTTTTCTATAGTCTCCATATCTGCAAATATTAATTCTAAATTTATTGTCTCTATATCTCTTGCAGGATTTATATTTCCATCTACATGAACTATATTTGAATCTTCAAAACATCTAACAACATGTGCTATACTATCAACTTCTCTAATATGTGATAAAAATTTATTTCCTAATCCTTCACCTTTGCTTGCACCTTTTACCAAACCTGCTATATCTACAAATTCTATTGTTGCATATGTTACCTTTTGTGGATTATACATTTCACTTAGTTTATCTATTCTTTCATCTGGTACAGGTACAACTCCCACATTAGGTTCTATTGTACAAAATGGGTAATTTGCACATTCTGCACCAGCATTTGTTATAGCATTAAACATAGTACTCTTCCCGACATTAGGTAATCCTACTATCCCTATCTTCATTATAATTTCCTTTCTTAAATATTATTAACATTTTTTTCGTTAATATTATTTACATTTGCTGTATTATTTTCTTTATTTTCTGTAGTTTGATTATTTATAACACCTTCTCCAATAACACCACCACTTGCAGGAGTACTATTATTTAACTTATTATTAGTTGTATCTTTTTGGTTAGTGTTACTATTTTTATCTGTTTTGTTATTATTTGTATTTTTACTTGTATCTGTTTTTTTGCTTGTTTCTTTCTTTTTAGCTTCTTCTTTCTTTTTTGCCTCTTCTTGTTTAGCCTTTTTCTCTGCCTCTTTCTTTTCTTTTTCTTTTTTCTCTTTTTCTGCTAATTCTTTTAAATATTTTTTCCATGGATTACTTTTATCTGGATCTGTTGGATCCCAACCTCTAATATTTGCTGGAGCTTTTGATATTTTTCTTGCTGTTGGTTTTCCTAAAGGACCAGGATTTGAACTAGAATAAAATTCTACCTGTGTTCCTAATTTACAATTATCAAAAATCCACTTTGCATCCTCACATGTAAGTCTTACACAACCTAAAGAAGCTTTTGTTCCTAATTTATCATATGCCCAATATTCCAAACTAGAATGGTCTCCATTTTTTAAGTATGGAACTGAATGGAATAATATATCTCCTACTATCTGAGTACAATATTGAGAATATACTCCACCTACCATTTTTAGCCATCTAAATCTGTTTGGTGTTTTGTATACACCTGATGTAGGAGTTTGTGTACCTGTTGAACATACCATTGCTTTTACCGGCTTAGTATATTTGCCTTTTGAATCTTTTTTATAAACTGTAACAACCTGTGCACCATAATTTACTTTTATATAATATGTTGGTAAACTAGCTTTAGTTTTATCCTTCTTTTCTTTCTCTTTTTCTTTTTTGCTATCTTCTACATCTTTTTTATTTATTTCCTTTAATTCTTCTACATTATTTACGTTTTCAGTGCTTGTTAAATTTTCTATAGTTTCTACATTTTCAACGTTTTCGGTATTCTCGGATTCTATTTTTTCCTCCTTGTTTGCATTAGCACTGGCTAGAACCGATTTACTATTATTATAATTTAAAAATAGACTTACTCCTAACATAATACCTATTGTTAATATAACCGTTATTATTGTAATAGTTACAGCAATTTTATTTTCCCCAATAAATGTTTTAAACTTTTCCATTTTCCCCTCAAAATTCCTTTACTATAATCTCCATTTCTAAAATAAAATGGAGCTTCCAAGCAGAATCGAACTGCTGACCTCAGCCTTACCAAGGCTGCG
>CANQHH010000094.1 GCA_947623615.1 uncultured Clostridia bacterium
GGAACAGTTGTAACATCAGATCTTACATATGAAAATGAGCTTGTTGCGCAAGATGTAAGAAAACAAGAATATAATGTAATAGCATTACCTTCACAAATTGAAACAGGCGATTATATTGATATAAGATTGAGATTACCAAATGGATTAGATTATATAGTTGTAGCACATAAGGAAGTTACAGTTCCTACAATAAGTGATATTGCATCAGATAGTTGCATATGGGTAGATTTATCAGAGGTAGAAACTTTAAATATGAGTGCTGCTATTGTCGAGGCATTTAGAATGAATGGTGCTAAACTATATGCAAACAGATATGTTGAAGCAGGAATGCAAAGTGCTACAGTTACATATTTACCATCAGATGAAATTATAGCATTGATGGAAAAAGATCCTAATGCATTACAACAAGCTAAAAATGAATTGTTTGCTAGAACACGTACAGAAAAATCTTTGATAAGAAATCCAATAAACAAAGCAGTACAAAATGAAGATTCAGATGATAATTTAATGGATAAAGTTCAAACCGAAATCCAAGGATTACAAGAAGAAAGAGAACAATATTTAGAATCTCTAGGATTATAAAATAGGAGGAAACAATGAAAAAGATAGGCTTTATAGGAAGTTATGATAAAACAGATATGATTATATATATTGCTAAAATTTTAGTTGCAACAGGAAAAAAAGTTATAGTTATAGATTCTACGGTAAATCAAAAAGCTAAATACATTGTTCCTGTTATAAAACCTACAAGATCATATGTTACTGAGTTTGAAAAAATAGATGTAGCAGTTGGTTTTAAAGATTATGATGAAATAAAGGCATATTTAGGTATGCCTTTGCATGCAGAATTAGATTATGATATGGCTTTAATTGATGTAGATAGTGCAGAAGGAATTGAAAAATTTAATTTGAATCAAGCAATAAAAAACTTTTTTGTTACTTCATTTGATGCGTTTTCACTAAAAAGAGGCTTGGAAGCACTTGGCGGACTTAAAGAGGTATTGAAGTTAACTAAAGTATTATTTTCAAAAAATGCAACAAAAGAGGAAGATGCGTATTTAGAGTATTTATCTTTAGGATACAAAATAAAATGGGAAGATGAAAGGGTTTATTTTCCATTTGAAGTTGGGGATTTAAGTGTTATTGCTGAAAATCAAAGAGTATCAAAAGTTAAATTTAAAAAATTAAGTACTCAATATAAAGAGGCATTAATATATATTGCAGAGCAGATTTCTGATAAAGATGATTATTCAAAAATTAGAAAAATTTTTAAACAATTAGAAAAGGGTGTATAGTAATGGCGATAGTTACATTTAAAAGTGATGAAGTAAAGGAAACTGCACAAACGTTGTCTGTTGCAGCAATTGCTACTAAAATGGCTATAGAACATAATTATAAAATATTGGTTGTGTCAACAAGTTTTAAGGACAAAACTTTAGAGAGTTGTTTTTTTGATATTAATAGATTAAATGAAACACTTGCAGCTATAAATAAAGACAAAAAAGTAGGAATAGAATCTGGAGTAGAGGGACTTTTAAAAGTTTTGGCGGGTAATAGAACAAGTAATGAAATTGTAAAAAATTATTCTAAAATTGTTTTAAGAGATAGACTAGATGTTTTAGAGTCACCAGTAGCTGTTGAATATAAAGATTATGAGGCTACAACAGAATCGTATGCAGAGATATTAAGAATGGCTAATAGGTATTATGATATAGTATTAGTTGATTTATGCAAGAGAATGAAACCAGAACATGCACAAGCAATAATAGATATATCAGATGTTGTAGTTATAAATTTAACTCAAAGATTGGCTTGTATAGATGATTTCTTGAAAAGAAAAGAAGAAGATGAGTTTTATAAAAGAAAAAATATAATGATACTTATAGGACGATATGATAGTTTTTCTAAATATAATGCAAAAAATATAACAAGATATATGAAAGAAAGAAAACAAGTTGGGGTTATACCTTATAATACATTATTTTTCGAAGCTTGTTCAGAAGGAAAAATAATTGATTACTTTTTAAAAATGAAAAATATTGATGAAAGTGATAGAAATTATTCATTTATTAAAGAATCAGAAAATATGGGCAATAGTATTATATATAAATTGCAAGAATTACGAATGAAATTATAATCCTTGAATTAGAAAGGAGATAAGAGAGTATGCTTAACATAATAGGAATAGCGCTCGTTCTATTAGTGGGTGCTATGCTAGTAATGAATTTTCTTAAAAAGAGAAATGCTGAAGAAGCAGAAGCAACCATTGAGGTAGATGATAAAACATATACACTAGATGTAATGAAAGCATTTGTTAAGAAAAGATTGGATGAAATTACTAAAATAAACTTATATGATATTGGTCTTTCAGAAGAGGAATTAAAGAGAAGAAAGAATAAAAAATATGAGTTGAAAAAAGCTTTAAAAGGATGTACATATGGTGATGTTAATGATAAAAAATATGTAAAAGAACTAATATATGATTTATTATATAGAGAGTATGGTGTGGATGAAACAAATGTATCAAAAGCAATACCATTTGATATTCCATCATTATTAACAGCACAAGATAAATTTGATGTAATTTTATATATGTATAAAAATGAATTCGGATATGAAGCTTTGGGTGAAATTATAAATAAATATAATTTGGATCAATTGAAATATGTAGCAGGAGAAGCTAAACCATGCTATGTTATAACATCAGAAGAAATAAGCGATATATACGAAAAAGAAAACTTTGTTCTAACACTAGAGGACAAAATAAATATTGTTGTGCAAAGAATATATCAATATTATAAAGGATATAGCAGTATTGATGAAATTAGAGATATGAATATTGATGGTGTTTCAGGTGGTGTATCAGGTTTACCAGAGAGCTTTTTAAGTCAGGTTGCACAAACAGATGGAGATTATTTAAGCCAGATTGCTGAACATAAGGTTCCACGTGCTTGTGATAGTATTTGGATAATGTTTCATGGTAAATCAATACGTTTAGCATTTTTATCATTTGGAACAGAGGCAGAGTTGAAAAGGGTATGTCAAAATATATATAAATATAATAACCCTGGACAATTATCAGATACAAATGGTTACAAGATTAATGAAATGAAAGACGGTTCTCGTGTCGTTGTTGTAAGACCAAGTATGTCTGAAACATGGGCTTTCTTCGTAAGAAAGTTCGACGTAAAACGTGCAACATTAGAGCAAATTATCAGATTCCCTGGAAAGGAAGATGCTATAGATTTATTAAAATATTTAGTAAAAGGAGCAAGAATAATATCTCTTACAGGAGAGCAAGGTTGCCGGAAAAACAACAATGCTTATGGCAATGATTGAAAATATATATGAAACAATGAACCTTCGTATTACAGAGACAGCGTTCGAGTTGCACTTAAGAAAAATATATCCAACAAGAAATATTTTATCAATGCGTGAAACAGAAACAGTATCTGGACAAGATTGTTTGGACGTTCAGAAAAAAACTGATGGTTCTGTTAATATAATCCGGAGAGGTTGCAACTGACCCCGTAGCATCATGGATGATCCAATCAGCACAGGTTGCTTCTAAGTTTACATTATTTACTCACCACGCTAAGACTTTTCCAGATTTAGTAACAGCCCTTCGTAACTCTATGTTAAGAGCTGGAGTATTCAAAGATGAAAAAACAGCTGAGGAACAAGTTGTACAAGTATTAAATTTTGATATTCACTTAGTAAAAGACTTTAGAGGAAGAAGATATATAGAAAGAATAACAGAATGTATACCTGTAGAAGAAAAAAATGAGTATACATTTGACCATAGAAATGAAAAGACATTAGAGGGTAAATTTGATAAATTTATGGACAATGCAACGATATTCTTTACTAAAACAACAAACAGAGAGTTGTTTAAATATGTTAATATTATGGAATACCAAGATGGTACTTATGTACTTACAAACCCTATATCTGAAAGAAACATAACAGAAATGAGAAACAACATGGATGATAGTGATGTGGATTTATTTGATCAATTCTTAGATAAAGTATGGGGAATAAAACCTAAGAAAATTGAAGATTATGATGACGATTTGGATGGTACTGAACCTAAAAAGAGGGGAAGAAAGGTTAAACCTGTAACAACATAATAAGATATAAGAACAAAGGGGGTGTATCCATAGTATGCAAGGCAATATAGCGTTGTACTTTACTGCGGGTGCAGGAGCTTTATTTGTAGTAATATTAATTTTATATTTCATGCTTAGAAAAAAAATGGAATCCTCTGGAGTCCGTGAGATACAGCGATTAAGGGCTGGAACAGAAGAAAAGAAATATTCAAGTGAAGTAATATTTCAAAAATTATATGTATTTTACTTGAAAGTGCCATTTTTTAAGAGATATTTATTAAAAATAAGACGTAGGCTAGAAATTATAAATATTGATGATGAGTATTTGACAAGAAAGCAATCATCTAAAATACTTACTAATACACTTCTTGTAATGGTACCAGTAACACTTGGTATAATATTAGTAACGAAAAATAATTTCTTATTATTAAGTTTCTTATTAGTTTTTGAAATATTTATGATAGATACATTTATTGGAGGAATGGTAGACAAATTAGATAATAAGCTATTAAGAGAACAAGTAAATTTCTTTGCAGAAATAAGACATGCATATCATGAGTTTAATATGGTTGAGGAAGCTATATATCAGGTCGCACAAGATGATGAGGCACCAGAGATGTCAAGACAAGCAGAAAAAATATATGAGGTTTTAATATCTAATGATCCGGAATCTGAACTAGAAAAATATTATGATGTTGCACCAAATAGTTACTTAAAGGAATTTGCTGGAGTATCTTACTTAACTAAAGAGTTTGGTGATAGAACAGTAGATGGTTCTTCACTATATTTAAAAAATTTAAATAATATTACACAAGAAATGCAATTAGAAATATTAAAAAGAGATAAATTAGATTATGTGTTCCAAAGTTTATCAATTATATCATTTGTACCAATTTTGCTAATAGAACCAATAAAAAATTGGGCAATGGGACAATTTAGTTTTACACAGTCATTTTATAATGGAAAACTAGGAATGATAGTACAAATATTACTATTGTTATTAACATTTGTATGTTATATATTAATCAGAAAGATCAAAGATAATGGTTCAACAAATGTAAATACAAAAAATACAGAAAATCCATGGCAAGCCAAATTATATAAAATAGGTATTGTCAAAAGGTTTGTAGATTTATTTATACCAAATCA
>CANQHH010000095.1 GCA_947623615.1 uncultured Clostridia bacterium
TAATTTTTTTGTAGAAAAAATTATGAATGAAGTACATTTTTATATTTTACTTCATTCATAATTTTTTCTACATATATTTCCTTTTTTTGGAATATAAATTAATAATTAACATATTTAAAAATTTCTACTTAAAACTCTTGCAAAATATGTAGAATATTGTATAATTATATTATAAAAAAGAAAAGGGAGGAAATTTTTATGTTTTGTAAACAATGTGGCAAACCTATAGAAGATGGACAAGAATTATGTGAAGATTGCATGGCAAATTCAACTAATCCAAATGGAGGAGAATCAAATGCACAAGCTGATACAATAATAAATAATGATAACTATTCAAACACTTCTAATGCAGCTTCTTCAAATTCTAAATCAAAAATAGCTGCTGGTTTATTTGCTTTATTTTTAGGTTCTTTTGGTGTTCATAATTTCTATTTAGGATACACTGGCAAGGCTATTGCCCAACTATTAATTACATTATTAACATGTGGAATCGGTGCCTGCGTTTCTGGTGTTTGGGGATTTATCGAAGGAATTTTAATATTTACAGGTAGCATAGATAAAGATGCAAATGGAGTTCCTTTAACAGATTAATTTAAAGAGGTACTTAATGAATAATAGAATCAAAAATATTTTTGTTTTATTAACACTAATTATATTTTTTTCAATAATCTACATAACGCCAGTAGCTTGTATAATAAAGCAAGCTACTGGTTTCTATTGCCCTGCATGTGGTTTAACAAGGGCATTTTTTTCTATACTTTCTTTTGACTTTATATCAGCTGTAAAATACAATATACTATCTATTCCTTTATTTATATTTATCATATTCACAGTAATTTCTTTAGTATATGAAATTATTACAAATAAATTTAACTATATTCCATATTTATTAAATTGCCTATCTAAAAGAAAAATTATATTTGTAATATTTTTCTTATTAGGTTTAAGTTGTATTATTAATAATCTTTAAATTATATACTCTCTAATTCACCCTCAAAAACCGTAGTTGCTGTTCCTGTCATATATACATGGTTATCTTCTTCACGCCATTCTATTTGCAAATTTCCGCCTAGCAACTCTACTATTACATTTCTATTCGTCATATTATTTAAAACACACGCAACAACAGAAGCACATGCACCTGTTCCACAAGCTAATGTCTCTCCTGAACCTCTTTCCCATACTCTCATTTTTATTTTTTCTCTATTAACTACCTGTATGAATTCAATATTAGATTTATTTGGAAAATGAGCATCTACTTCCATTTTAGGTCCATATTTTTCTATATTGAACTCCTTTACATTATCAATAAATGTTATTGCATGAGGATTTCCCGTAGATACACATGTAAATTTAAAATTTTCATCAAATAAACTAATATTTAAATTTTTTACTATTTCTTCATCTGAAATAACTGGTATTTTTTTAGGCTCTAAAATAGGCTCTCCCATATCAACACAAACTGTATCTACTTTGTTATTTTTCACATTTAATTTTAATTTTTTTAGACCAGCTAAGGTTTCTATTGTAATTGCATTTTTGTTAGTTAAGCCATAATCATAAACATATTTTCCGAACACAGCGAATCCCATTTCCGCACATCTCAGCTTCACTACCATCATAATTAAACATTCTCATTTTAAAATCTGCTACATCACTTTTACAAATTAAAATTACGCCATCTGATCCGACTCCAAAATGACGATCGCTAATTTTTCGAACAAAATCAGCTAAATCATCTACAGGAAGTTCTCTAGTATAACAATTTATATAAATATAGTCATTTCCTAACCCATGCATTTTTGTAAATTTTATTTTCATAACCGTCTCCTTGTTTCTATTATTCTAATACAATCTCCTCGCCATTTTCTATTATCAATCTATTTTCTGCGTTGAATTTCTCTGCAACCTCTCTACTAAACTCTAAATCATCTGCTATCATATGATATGGTATACTATGTTTTGCATGTATTAAATTTGCTACCTCTACTGCATCTTCCATTTTCATCGTATAAACTCCATCACAGCAAAAGAAAGCATAATCTATATCTTTATTTGCAAGTAAATGCATTTGCGGTGTTTTTGCAGTATCTCCTGTTACATATATACATATTCCATCACTTAATGTTATTATATATCCTACACATTCTTTTTCATTATGAAATTTATTATATCCGGCTGCTACTGCTTCTATTTTGACAAACCCTAAATCAAAACTCTGATATTCTCCATTTACAATAGATTCCTTTTCAGTTATAATTTTACAATCTTCGCTTCGGCTAGAAATTTTTGAAATTTCATTATGATCAAAATGCTCATGTGTAATTAATATTAAATCCGCTTCTAAATCATATCCTGTACCTGCATACGGATCTATATAAATTACCTTTCCCTCTCTTGTTACTATTCTTATACTTGCCCTTCCTTGATATAAAAGTTTTGCCTTGTTTTCTAAATTCATACACCTTTACCTCCTTATATATTTATAATTTATATTTTTATTATATCTTTTATTACTTCTCCTGCTAAAATTAATCCTGCTACTGATGGAACAAATGATATACTTCCTGGCACTTGTTTTTTTCCTTTTCTTGCCTCTTCCAAAGCATAGTTTTCTTCATATTCTGCTTTTACAGTTTCATCTGGTTTAATCTGCTCTTCTTTAGAATAAACCACCTTGAGTTTTTCTATACCTCTTTGTCTTAATTCTTTTCTCATCACTTTGGCTAACGGACAAATATTGGTTTTGTAAATGTCTGTTACTTCAAATTTAGTTGGATCTAATTTATTACCTGTTCCCATACAAGATATAATTGGAATATTTAATTTTTTAGCTCTCACAACCAATTCTATTTTAGCTGTTATGGTATCTATTGCATCTACTATATAATTAACTGTATCATCTAAAATCTCTTCGCTATCTGGCATAAAAAATTCTTGATTTGTTTCTACTACTGCATTAGGATTAATGTCTAATATCCTCTCTTTAGCAATTTCTACTTTTGGTTTTCCAATTGTTTTATGGGTAGCTATCAACTGCCTATTTAAATTAGTTAAACTAACTTTATCATCATCTACTAATATAAATTTTCCTATTCCAGCTCTAGCTAACCCCTCAACAACAAAAGAACCTACTCCACCAATTCCAAATATCGCAACTTTAGAATTTTGCAATTTTTCTACTCCTGCTTTCCCTATTATCAGTTCTGTCCTTGAAAATTGATTTAACATTAATTATCACACCTTTTCATAAATATATTTAATCTTTTTCATATCCCTTTAAAGCTGCAAATGGTGCAAATTGTGCAGCTCTTTTTTCCATACTTAACCTTGGATGTTTTTTAGATACATGATGCGGTAAATTTATTATATCCTCATATTTTTTACCCTCTGTGTCCTCCAATTTGCCCATTTCTTTCAATTGTTGTTCCATCTTTTTCAAGATTCATCCCTTTCAAAATTGAATTTTTACCATATCTTCTTTTAATTTCTATAATTGTATGTTGTAAATTGTTCTCCTTTTTTCTTTTTAAGCTTTCATCTGCTCTTTCTTGCTCTAATTTTTTATAATCTACAAATAAACTAATTTGTTCATTTTGGTACTCATCTTTTGCTTTTTCTTCATTTACCACATTATTAGCTACTACATTTATTCTTCTAACTAATAAATTTTTATTTATTATCCTCTCATATAATTCATTGATTGCCTCTATTATTACCTTTGTAGATGATGTTTTACATTTTAAATTTATAGTTCCATGTGCCGGCTTTGGAACTTTTCTTCCATAATGATCTGTTGTTACCTCTCCTCTATACAACCTTTTTAATTCTGGTTTTATTAAATTATCTACATCATAACCTATAGTTAAAACTAACTGACTTGTAACTAAACGCTTTTCAACTAATTCTAAAACTAATAAGTCTGTCATCTCTTTAACAATCAATTTAGTCTGTTCATAATTATATGGCTGATGCAATACTTGTCCTGAACTTAAGCTATTTGTAGCAGGTCTAAATCTCTTTACGTCTTCTATGGTACATGGTTCATAACCCCAACTATGATCTATTAATAACTCAGCATTTATACCAAATAAATCATACAGCATATCTTCATTTTCTATTGAGCATCTTGCCACATCTCCCATTGTGAACATATTATTGGCTTCCAATTTTTTTGCATATCCTCTTCCGACTCTCCAAAAATCTGTTAGTGGTACATGGTTCCACAACAACTTTCTATATGTCATCTCATCAAGTTCTGCTATTCTAACTCCATTTTTATCAGCTTCTACATGCTTTGCCTCTATATCCATCGCTATTTTGGCTAAATACATATTGGTTCCAATTCCACCTGTCGCAGTTATACCTGTTGTATTAAAAACATCATGTATAATAGTAGTTAACATCTCTCTAGGAGTCATTTTTAAAGTTTTTAAATATTTCGTAATATCCATAAATACTTCATCAATAGAATATGGATATATATCTTCAGGAGCAACATATTTTAAATATATATTATATATCAATGTGCTATATTCAACATATTTATTCATTCTAGGTGGAGCTATAATATAATCTAACTCTAAATTTGGATTTTTTTTAAGTTCTACATCATCATACGATAAACCTATAAACTCATGTTTTCTAGTTTTGAACTTTCTTTGATAATTTATTTCCTTTACCTTTTGTACAACCTCAAATAATCTGGCTCTACCAGAAATACCGTACGCTTTTAACGGAGGACTAACTGCGAGACATACTGTCTTTTCAGTTCTATTTTTGTCTGCTACAACTAGATTAGTCCTCAAAGGATCTAACCCTCTTTCTCTACATTCAACAGAAGCATAAAAACTTTTTAAATCTATACAACAATATACACTCATTAATTTAGCCTCCATTTTTAAAACTGGTTACATTATATCATCCATATCGTCATTTGTAAACACTTGTTTGTTATCTTTTTTATTTTCTTTTTCTATTAATGAATCCAATTCCATTTTTGTTTCTTCTATTTTTTCTATTATTCCTTTATCTTTCACACCTTTCATGCATCTTTTTATAACTCTTTCAGATTTTCTCAAAGAATTTTTTATATCGCTTTCATCTGCGTGTGTATATATTCCTTCTGCATCCAATTCTCTAACTTTACCTACTGAAACTAGTATTCTTGAATAATCATACCCTGATTG
>CANQHH010000096.1 GCA_947623615.1 uncultured Clostridia bacterium
ATTATGATTCCATTTATGATTTTCAATTTCTTCTTTACTTATTTTTCTCTTATCATTATGTACTTCTTTTGGTAATCTATTTAACAAATATTGTTCATGATTTCCCTGTACAGCTATTAAAATATCTTTTCTTTTTAATAGTTCTTGTACAGTGTCTTCTGGATTAATTCCTATTCCAATTATATCTCCACAGCATATAATTTTATCTATTTTTATTTTATCAAATTCATTTAAAACTGCTGTTAAGGCTTGTATATTACTATGTATATCAGTTATTATTCCTATTTTCATAGTTAATCTTCCTTCCTAACGATAATGCAATTAAGTATGTGACTTCACAAGCTTTTTTATCGATTTATAATCAAAATTGTTATTAACTCTAACTTCACTAAAATATCATAAATTTTATATATTTTCAATAAATATGTATTAAAAAAAGGTCGAGATTTTTTATTTGAACTCAACCTTTTTTTTATTTTTTTGCTATTTTTCTTCATTTTCATCTTCTTTTGTTGTATTTTGTGTAGTTACATCTTCCTCTTTTTTTGCTTCTGTATTTATTACACTATCAGTATTTAAGTTTTCTTCTGAATTATTTTCATTTGTGATAATAGTATTTTCTGTTTCTGGCTTAGGAGATTTGCTAGTTAAATTTTGGTTCTTGGTTTCAGTTTTTGTATTTTGCTTAATAACTGTTGGATCGTTATTTAAAATTACTGCTTGTTCATTATTTATCTGTTCTTCATGTGACTGAATAATTTGCGGGATTTTTACTTTAATATCTTTAGGATTGCCATTGCCAGTTAGTGTTGGTAACTGTCCTGCTTTTAATTCTTCCTCAGTTGGTATAATCCATAATCCGTTATTAAAGTTTACTCCATAATCTCTTAAATTTGCATCTCCGTCATGTTTCCAGAAATCTGCATTGTCTAATCCGTTTAACCAACCTGTTCCTGCTGGATCGTTTGAACCACTGCAGTTTATTGGTTTAATACATCCAGCTTTAGCAGTTGTTGGTCGTCCAACAAAGTCCGCCATTTCATAATTGTTCTTAAATCCACTGTCTATTATTGTTGAAGCAGAACCTGTATCGAATTTAGCTACTTTTGAATTTTCCATTATTGCTAATGAAATACAATTTACTATTTTACCACTATTTCTTACTGTTCCTATAAATCCACCAATGTATGATTTACCTTTTATAGTGCATGTAGTATAACAATTTCTTATTTCTGGTTCTGTTGCATAGCCAACCAAACCTCCACAATAGTTTCTTTGACCTGTAACTGAGCCTGTGCTGTAACTGTTTTCAATTGTACCTTTGTTGATTTCTCCAACCAAGCCACCTATTGAATCTTGAGTACCATTAACTTGGGTTTCTAAGCTACTTGAAGTTTCAACTTTTGCAAATTTTTCTAAGTTACCTATTAATCCACCAACTTTTGTTGTACCACTAATATTTGCATTGTATACATAGCTATTTTTTATTGTAGTTTTATTTTCATTTTCCGCTGTACCATTTACATTTGTTGCATTTCCAATTAGTCCACCTACATTTTTAGCTCCTGAAACAGTTGCACCATCTACACTACAGCTATCAAATGTTGTTTCCTGAGGCTGACCGACTAGGGCACCTACTGTATCTTTTCCATTTGAACTGATGCTTCCATTATGTACTTTAACTGATGTTATAGTTGTATTTTCAGTATTATTTGAAAGTGCACCTATAACTGATTTGTCTAAGCTAATTTGTGGGTCTTCAATTGTAAAGTTATTAAATGTAGCATTTAATGTGCTTTCAAATATTGGAATATGAACTCCTTTAATTTTATTACCATCGCCATTTATTTCTCCTGCAAATGTTGAACGTAACATACTTGTTCCTGTTGTATAATCAGATAAATCAATGTCATTTCCTAGTTTTATTTTTGCTGAAGAATTCTTACTTATTTCGTTTATAAATTCTTCTCCAGTAGTTATTACTTTTTCTTCGTTATTTGCTTCTTTTCCAAATGGTGTTGATCTTAAATCGTCTGTGTATTTCTTTAACTTATTAAATATTTGTATTTTCAATGCAGATGTTTTAGTCATTTGTATTGTTCCTACACTTGATTTAACTGAAGCTGCATCTTGTTTTAATGTTTCTATAAATTGATTTTTAATATCTTCTGTATTCATATATGATAATTTATCTGCATTTGCAGCTGCTTCAGCAAACCTTGCTTGCTTATACTGTTTTATATTCATTTCTGTTTTAGTTTTTCTCTTAGTTATTTCCTTCAAAGCATTTTGATCTGATACTAATGGGTCGCTATCTGTTTTTAATATATCTGTTGTCCATAGTAACCAACCATCATCATAACCTGCATATCCTAGCATTTCATAAGCCATTACCCATAGATTGTCAAGACTTGTATAGTTTACATCACTTAATGGATTGTACCAACGTATTGTTTTATAACCTTCGGCACCATAATCAATTGCATATTGTCCATTTATTAAATCATCTATAGTTGATACTTTCGTGAAATCTTTTCCTGCTCTTGCTGGTGTTGTCGTTGTATCTGGCATTTTTGAAAGTACTTTTTCTTGGTCGGTTGCATCTAATGTGAATAATGCCTGTGCTATCATATAATCCAAGAAATAATTTACTTGGAATGCTTTACTATAGTAGTCTTCAACTTTTTCTGGTGACGAAATTCTATCTCCAGTCCAGTTTACTGTATGGCTAGTACTTGAATCATAAGTCGTTGGGAAGTTGAACTTACAGAAACCTGGTCTTTCAAATGCTTGTGTTAAGAATCCATCTGAGAATGCTTCTCCTCCAACTGCTGGTCTTCTATTATGATTTTTAAGTATTAGTGCTCCATCTTGGTCGTGCATTGTTTCATGTGACCAAATCTTGAAATTATCCAATAATGCATTATCTTCCCAAAGAATTCTTGTTCCATATGCATATGCTGCTGATCCAATTCTTGCTGTCCATATTCCTGTTGCCTCGGCAAACCATTTATGATAATCTTCTTGAGTTTGATTTGCATATTGCCATCCTTTCTTAGCTAAATAATTATTGCCTACATATTCACCATCATATGCAATGTTGGTATCTGTTTGAATATCATTTTTTCTGTTGAATAGGTCTATTGCTTCTTGTACTTCTTCTTCTTTAGAGCTTCCTCCACCTATCATACCATAAATTGTTTCATAGTTTTTCTTAACACTGTTTGCAAAGTTTTGCATCTTCTTTTTCATTGCCTCGGCATTTTTTTCTGGGTCTGCATAGTAAACTCTTGTTGCACCTATGTGAATTTGTGTTGGGCATGAATATATGTATGCTGACTTTTCTGGAACTCTTAATATAGGTAATAATACATTTGGCCAACATTTTAGGTAATCCCATGCTCTGTATCTAAGCCTATCATCTTGGTTATCTAGCCTTGATTCTAATATAAAACCATTGAAGTTATCTGCTAACCAATCATCAACTCTATTGTGATATTTTTCAGTATTGTTAATGAAGAAATCTATGAAATCTCCTATTTGATTTAATCCAATTACGTTTCCTATGTTATTAGCATAGAATGTATGTGTTGCTGATGTAGCCATATTGCTATCGTTTAATAATAGCCTGTTTGTGATTATATCAAATGTTAATCCACCTTCAAAAATATCTGTATGATATAGTAGAATATCTTTTAAGTTGAAATCTTCAACATCTATATTATACCAACGTTTTATATAAGTATATGTAAATAAATATCTTTCCAATCTCTTATTTGATAATAGTTCATTTTTGATTACTGATGCTGTTTTAACATCATCATTTGTAATATTGTAATTATTATTTGCCAATAAGTCTAATACCACTTGTTCGGCCTCTTGTTTTACTGTTTTTTCTTTAAATATTCTTGAATATTTTTTATCATCTCTTGCTGTACTATCATCAAATGTTTCAGAATATAACCTGCTATCTTTTGTTTTGGTTAATGGGTCAATTGATATTACATAATTCATATTTGTAATATAATCGGTTAATTCTTTTACAATTGCAGAATCTTTATTTATTACATAATTTTTGTAATTATATTTAAAGTTATGAAGGTTTGGAATGTTGTAACATACCACATTTCCAAAATATGTTTCAAAATTAACATCATATTCTTTTATTGTTTTATCTTTAAATACTAATTTTATTTTTGCTATATTTTTATAGTTTTCATTTGTTAATGAATTTACTATTTTGCCTTCTTTGCTAATAGGTAATATACCTTGAATTATTTTTTGGTTTAGTTCATCATTATTATTTATATTTCTAGCATCTTCTACAATGTATTTTGAATCATAATATGGTGCTAATTTAGATAAGTTGTGATATAGAATTTCTTTTGAGCTATCATATCCTTCTTGAACCCTAACCCTTTCATATTCAGGTATTTCAACATTTTGTGTTGTTGGTTCTTTACTTGCATTTGCTGATTTTAATTTTGGCAATACTTCACCACCACAGCCCTCAAAATCCCAAAGATTTGGGTCTAAGCCTAATTTAGTTTTATAGAAATCTGGTGTAAATTGATTTTGCTCTTGATATGTTATAGCTGATGATGCATGCCTATCTGGTAATGCTGAGCAAGCATAATTGTTTGAAGATGATCCATTTAGTGGTTGACCAGATTTTATTATTGGAGATATATTTCCACCATTTGATGCTGATGCACAATTTTTCATAATTAAGTTTGTACTTTGACCAATTACTGCTCCACCAGTATATTGAGAACCATATGCTGAATTTACATCAACATTTGATACGCAATTTTCTAATGTAACGTTTTTAGCTCTACCAATAACTCCTCCTAATTGATACCATCCAGGCCATCCGCCTATTACGCCTTCTACTCTACAATTTTTAATCGTAACATCGTCTGCCAAATCAACTAGTCCTCCAACATATGAATTGTTGGTAACAGAATATGTAAGTATCATTCCTGTAATTTCACATTCATCAATTGTAGTACCACCATTTGCAGTTGCAAACATTGTTGCACAACTGTTTGTA
>CANQHH010000097.1 GCA_947623615.1 uncultured Clostridia bacterium
AATGATTCCACTTTTAATATTGTTTTTACCATTTTTTGTACCTGTATCTTATCAGCCCTACCGTATCCCACAACAGCTTGTTTTATTTGAAGTGGTGTATATTCGTATGTAGGCACCTGCTTTCTACATCCAACTACTAATATTACTCCTCTTGCTTGTGCAACATTAATAGCTGTTTTTGCATTGTTATTAAAAAATAACTCTTCTACAGATATAGCTTCTGGTTTATATTCATCTATAATATTCTCTAAATCATTGTTTAATTTTAATAATCTTAATGGAAAAGATTCGCCTGCTTTTGTAAGTATTGCACCTGATGTTATTAACTTAAATCTATTCCCAATATAGTCTATTACACTGTATCCAGTTATCGCAAATCCTGGGTCTATTCCTAATATTCTCATTTAACACCTCTTACCCCAAAATTATCCTAAATACTTCAGCTACACTCCATGCCTGCGCATATGTTCCACCTGGATTGAAATTTTTTCCTCCACCATCATATAGCTCATGAATATTGCCAACTGTACTTTCTCTAAACATTTCATTTGCAAATGTATTTTTTACATCCTCAGCAAAATTATTCTTCTTTTCTTCTAGTTCTTTCCTTCTTGTCTTTTTCTTTTCAAATTTTATCATATTATTAATAGCATCATAATATGCTCCTAGAAGCCATGGCCATATAACTCCTTGGTGATAGCTCATATCTCTTTTTATCATATCTCCTTCATACCTATCTCTATATCCTGGCTCGCCTTTTGCAAGTGTCCTTAGTCCATATGGTGTAAGCAATTTCTTATCTACAATATTTATTATTTGTTCTGCTACCTCTGAATCAGGATCTATTACAGGATAAGACAAAGATAATGCAAATATTTGGTTTGGTCTTATTTTTGAGTCTCCTAAAACATCATATAAACATTTTCTTCTTTTGTTATAAAATTTATCATTAAAACTTTTTTTACATTTCTCTGCTATATCAGCATATTTCTTTGACTCTTCTTTGTTTTCCATTAAAAGGCTTAATTCTTCCATTATTTTCAAAGCATTATACCACATGCTATTAATTTCTACAGCTTTTCCATTTCTTGGAGTAACTACATAATCTCCTATTTTTGCATCCATCCATGTGTTTTGCGTATTTTCTGTACCTGCTGATATTAAGTAATCTTTATCCATATATATGTTATTATCATCTACATCAATTCTGCCCATATATGCTTCTATAATCTTTTTTAATGTAGAATATACGTTTTCTTTAATCCATTCATATTCATTAGTATATTTTAAAAACTTCTTTACTTGTTCAAATAACAAAAGCGATGCATCTGCACTGTTATATAACGGTCTATTATCATATCCTGAATAACCATTTGGAACTAAACCATATTTTACATCTCTTACTGTTGTAAGCAATACCTCTTTTGCTATATTAAATCTTCTTGTTTTTAAAAGTAATCCTTCAAAAGATATAAGGCTATCTCTTCCCCAATCTAAAAACCATGGATATCCAGCAATTATTGTATATAACGCAAATGACGGTCTATATACAACAAAGTTATCTGTTGCAATAACAAAATTTTTGATAAGACTTACATATCCTGGGTTATTTATTTTCTTATTTTTCTCATTCAAAATATCAGAATCATAAATAATTTCACTTAGTCTTACAATTTCTTTATTTATAATATCTTTTCCATCAATTTCTTCAATATTACTTTCTAACGAACATACAAATGTAATGCATTTTTCTTCATTTTCTTCTATTTCTACTTCATATCTGCCTGGAACAACATGATTCTCTTCTGCGCCTTGTCCTCTTTTTTCTTCTTCTATGTAGTACATGCCTCTAAACATATCTCCATCATGTTTAATATAAGCACCATCCGAGCAATTCATGTATACAGGAGTTTGCGAACGATTATCAATAATCATTTTAACCTTATTGTTTATTATATCTTGTTTCAAATCAATATTTTCTTGATTATTAGTACAATGAAAATCTCTATAATTAACAACTGGCGCCAATGTCAATTTACTTTTAGAGCCATGATTTTTTATATAATAATACACTACAACCGTATTTTTTCCATATTCCATACATATAAATTTCTTTATATTTACATCCTCTACTTTATATGTAAAAATAGGTAAATATTCTTTTTCGAAACATTGTAATTTTTTATATCCATCAGATATATTATTTTTACAAACATTAGTATATAAATTATACTTGTTCCCATTTGTTTCTATACTATCATCTAACTTAGATAATATAAGCATTCTACCAGCAGGTGGTTGCATTGGTGCAATAAGCAATCCATGATATTTTCTAGTATTAGCTCCAACTATTGTTGAACTACTATACCCACCAATTCCATTGGTAATAATCCATTCTCTTTTTAATCCTTCTTCTAGAGTTAATTTTTCATCTTTATATTTCATTTGTTCTCCTCCATAAAACTAAGTGTTTTGTAGTTTATCATTATTTACTGCATGTTTGCTTTGATTTTTATTTCTCATTTCTTTTTGCTTTAATTTTCTTTCAGCTTCCTGTATAGACTCTATTCTTTCTTGGTATTTCTTTGAGAATTTACTTTGTTTTGTATTACCTTTTTGATGTCTAGAGTTTTTCTTTTTAGCATTAGCCTCATTAATAGCTCTTTCGCTTTTTTGTCTTACTTTCATATTTTTCTTTATGTCTTTTAATTTATCATTTAGCATAACATATTGAGCATCATTTTGCATATCTTTAAATTTCAAATCATCACATATCAATTGTATTATTGATGCTCCAATTGCATCTGGATTATGCCTTATAAATTCACCATCAATAAATGATAAATTTCTTTGCATTAAGCTTACACCTTCAACTTTTGCTTTAGATGTATCCTGCTCTACTAATTCAGAACCTTCCATATTGTATCTTCTTATAAATTCAGGTATTATCTCTCCTGTATCATATATACAATAATCAATTACTCCTTTACCTGCATGCTCATTTATTGCTTTTATATGTTCTGACAACGTGTAATTATCTGTTTGACCTGGCTCTGTCATTAAATTACTTACATATATTTTAAATGCTTTACTTTCTTTTATTGTTTTTGAAACACCCTTTACAAGTAAATTAGGAATTATATTTGTGTATAAACTTCCTGGTCCTATTACTATTGCATCTGCTTCCATTATAGCCTCTAAAACACCTGGAGCTGGTCTACAATTTGATGGGCTTATATACATTCTACTTATTTTACTTGTTTTCTCATTAACAAAATCTGGTATTTTGTCTTTACATTCTACAACAGTTCCATCTTCTAATTCTGCACATATTTTTATTTCCTCTAAAGTAACTGGCAATACTTTTCCTGTCATATTTAAAATACTCTGTGTTTGTTTTATTGATTCTGTAAAATCTCCATATATTTCTTTCATTGCTAATAAATATACATCACTAAATGACAATGAACTTAATTTACTATTTTTAAAATTATGGTTTAATAATGATGACATCTCATTTTCATTTGCTGATAAGGCAATCAAACTATCTTTAATATCGTCTAAAGGAAGTGTATCTAATATCTGTCTTGACTCTGATACAGGCTCTCCATACGAAGATACCGTTACTATTGCAGTAATATTATCTGTATAATGCTTTAAGCCTTTTAATACAGAATTCAAACCACTACCTCCACCTATAGCTACAATTTTAGGACCTTGATTATATATTTTTTTATTAAATATTAGTGATTTTACTTTAGAATTTTTATCTTTAACTCTAGTATCAGTATCTTGCACTAATAACTCCAATGTTCTTTTTTGCATTGAAACTATTCCAATAACAACACAAACAAAACCTGCTACAAAACCACCTATAATTTCTGCTAAAGTTACAAAATCCATTTGTTTACTAGTTAAAATAGTAGACATTCCATAACAACATAACACCACACCAATTAATATTAATAATATCCATCTTTTCATTTTTGCATTTTGTTTAAACCATCTAAAAAAGCCTTTCATAAAAAATATTTTCCTTTCTATTCTCCTACAATTTCAATCTCTAATTCTATTTTTTTACCCGTTTTTTGATATACAGTATCTTGTATGTGTTTAATTAAATCTAATACATCTTTTGCTTTTGCATTTCCTTTATTAACTACAAAACCTGCATGCAAGGTAGAAACCTGAGCATCGCCTATAGAATATCCTTTTAAATCACATTCATCAATTATTTTTGCAGTTATATAATCTACTCCTCTTTTAAATGTACTACCTGCACTTGGTAAATGAATAGGTTGTTTTACCTTTCTATTTTCCAAATACTCTTTCATTGTATTTTTTATTTCTTCATAATTTCCCTTTTTTAGTTTTAACTTTGTTTCAATTATAATATAATCATTTTCTGAAAAAATGCTATGTCTATATGTGAATTTTTGCTCTTCGTTATTTAGAACAACCACTTCTCCATTTACTAAGCATTTGGTTTCTAAAACAATATCTTTCATTTCTCCACCATATGCTCCAGCATTCATTTTTATAGCTCCGCCTATTGTTGCCGGAATTCCAGATGCGAATTCAAAACCTGTTAATTCATTTTTTAATAATACTTGTGCAAGCTCACCTAGTTTTACTCCTGCCCCAACTGTTACAATATCATTTTCTATATTTATACTATTAAACTGTAATTTTAAAACTATTCCCCTTATACCATTATCCTTAACCAAAATGTTACTACCATTTCCAATAACAGTTAGGTTTATATCATTCTCCTTTGCAAAATTTACTACATATTTTAATTCTTCTTCATTTTGCACTTTTACAAAAATATCAGCATTTCCTCCTATTTTAAAAGAAGTGTGCTTTGTCATAGGTTCATCTATACTTATTTGTTGTTCTGGAATTTCTTTTGTCAAAATACCAAATATTTGTCTTTTATCCAAATTATATTCCTCCTATTGTATACGTATTTCCAATCAACACATAGTTATATTTATATTTATTTAATCAATACTTATCTTATTACATTTAAGC
>CANQHH010000098.1 GCA_947623615.1 uncultured Clostridia bacterium
TAGCAGATTATCAATTAGGTAGAGATTTTAAAGGAAGTAGAGTAGTAACTCTTTCAGTAGATGAGTCAACAGAGACTATTTATTATGATAAAGATGGAAAAGTAGTAGAAACAAAGGCTAAAGATGGTAAAGAAGAAGAAAAACCTGTTAATGATCCTAATGTTTTAAATAAGGAAAATTACTTAAAAACAAAGGAAATAATAAAAAAGAGATTAGAAGATTTAAGAATATCAGATTACATCATAAGACAAAATGAAGAAAATGGTGCAATGATAGTTCAAATGCCAGAAGAAGATACAACAGATACAGCTGTACAATTTTTAAATACTGTTGGTAAATTTGCGATACAAGATTCAGAAAGCAAAGATGTACTTTTAGACAATTCAAATATAGATAAAATCACAGTAACATATGGTTCATCAGCAACAGGAACGACGATATTTTTGAACATCAAAGTAACAGATGATTCAATTGAAAAATTAAAAGAGATTAGCCAAAATTACAAATCTACTACAGATGAAAAGGGTAATGACACAAGCAAAAAAGTAACTTTTATGTTAGATAGTAGTGAGTTAATAAGTACAAGCTTTGGTTCAGAAATTACAAGTGGTGTTATACAATTATCAATAGGTTCAGAAAGCACAAATCAAAGTGAGTTAAGTTCATATATCGAGGAAGCATCTAATTTAGCTATATTAATAAATAATGGAACACTACCAATATCATATATAATGGAACAAAATAGATATGTTGGTTCAGATATAACATCAAAAGATATAGTAACTGCAGGAATTGTATTAGGAGCAATTATATTATTGTTCATAGTTGGTTTAATAATAAAATACAAGAAAAACGGATTATTAGCTGGAATAGCACATATTGGTTATATAGCAATATTATTATTAATATTAAGATATACAAATGTAATAGTAACATTAAATGGTGTGGCTGGAATAATAGTTGCAATCGCATTAAATTATATAGCAAGTGTATATTTATTAAAAGCGGTTGAAAAAGCTGAAGACACAAAGAAAATGTATAATAAGGCTATGATTAATATGATATTTGTATTGATTCCAACATTAATAGTAGGAATTACATTCTGTTTTGCAAACTGGATGTCAATGTTTAGTTTTGGAGCGATAATTTTCTGGGGAATATTATTGTTATTAATATATAATGCAGTCGTAACAAAATCATTACTATGTAGTGCAAAAAATCAATAATTGAAAGAGGGACAAAATATGAAGAAAATAATTTATGCAATTTGGGCAGGTATAATTGTTGCAGGTATAGCTGTTATTTGTAGTATAGGATTAAAAGCAGATATAGTATATAGTAA
The DNA here is from genome assembly GCA_947623615.1 of uncultured Clostridia bacterium. GTDB lineage: Bacteria > Bacillota > Clostridia > TANB77 > CAG-508 > CALXVA01. The sequence continues at coordinate 1,343 of CANQHH010000098.1, forward strand.
AAATGCACAAATAGATGTATATGTTGGAAAAACGGTAAATGTGCAAGAAATCAGGGATATTGTAAATGAGGTATTTCCAAACTTAAGTGCATCAGTTCAAAAAGTAGAATTGTTTGATGACATGGTAGCAATAACTATACCAGATAACACAGATGAAAATTTAAAAGAGCAATTAGAACAGTTAAATACAAAAATAAATGAAAAATATGGGATAGAAAACTCTATAGATGATATAGTTGTAGTGCATAATCCAAAAGCAAGATTATCTAGTATAATTGAACCATATATAACTCCTATTGCAATAAGTGCAGTAATAATACTTATATTTGTAGCTGTAAGATATAGAAAATTAGGATTTATAAAAACAGTATTCAAATATATTATATATATTTTAGGAATAGAAGCTCTTTACTTAAGTTTATTAGCAATAGTAAGATTTCCAATAAATGAATATGTAATACCAATTGGATTAATATTATATGTTGCAACACTTACTGTATTAGGATTAAAAAATGAAAAAGCAATATTAAATAAATCTCATGAAACAGAAAAGGCTAAAGAAAATTAAGAGAATATATTCAACAAAAAACGACAATGCTAATATTATATATTAGTATTGTTTTTTTTGTGGATAGGAAAAATCAAAGATTTTCCTGTAATAAGGAGTGAGATTGTATGTTTAAGAAATTAACAAGGCTGTTATATCGCAGTATAGAAAATAAAGAAATTTCATATAAAAAAATGCAAGAAATATTAAAAAAAGACAAAAATTCAATACTTTTGGATGTAAGAAGTAAGCAGGAATTTAAAGAATATCATCTAGAAGGTGCAATAAATATTCCATTATATGATTTAGAGGAAACAGTAGCTGATGTAATAAAGGAAAAAGATGTAAATATAATTACATGTTGCGCAAGTGGCTATAGAAGTAGGCAGGCTAAAATGATTTTAGAAGAAATGGAATATAAAAATGTATATAATTTAAAAAACGGATTAGATGGTATATAATAATAAAAACAATTATTGCTTTTCAAAAGTAATAATTGTTTTTTGCTATCACACTTGTAAAAAAACTAGAATAAAATATGTATATCTAAAGATGATTTAGTAGATAATATTACATATAGGGAAGGAGAAATCTTTTAATGAAATCGTATTGTATAAAAACAAATAATGAAAAAATAATAGATTATCTACTAAATAAAATAGAGAAAATAGATTTTAATAATATATATTATTGTAGTAAAGAATTTAAAATATACAAGAATGTTATATTACACTATAACTTAGATGAAGTAGAAAAATTTCAAAATTTTATAGTTGAAATAATAGTGGATACGATAACGAAATTTTATGAAGATAAAATAATAACAAGAATAATTAATAGTAATTATTTTTATTTTGAAGAATATGAAAAAGAAGCTATTTTCAATAATTGTAAAGAAATTTTAGAATATGAAAATGAAGAAAAAATAGAAATACTTTATGAAGAAATAAACAAGTATATTGAAGAACATAAAAATATAATTTTAGAAGGAATTGTAAATTTTAGAGTAAGAAAATATATACAGTACATTGATAATATTGTTGATATTGCGGTAAACCAATATATAATAGAAAAAGAATATAATGAATTTATAAGTTTATTGAAAGTATATATAAATACAAATAAATCTGAAGTTAATATTTTGCATCTCATATATTCAAAAGGAGAATCTGTATTGTTAGATGAAAATAAAAATATTGTATCTGTATCTGATAATCTTTTTAATGCCAAATATTTATCAGATATTTCATTTTCATCTAATGATTTTGCATTAAATACATTGCTAAGCATGTTACCTAAAAAGATAGAAATTCACATAATAGATGAAGAAGACGAATTTATAAATACATTAAAATTAATTTTTGAAGATAGAGCATTTATATGTAAAGATTGTAATATTTGTAAAACATATAAAATGATATATAATGCTAAAATATTGAATTAATGTTTACTATGAGAAAATTGTGTGATAATATATACTATATGAAGTAAGAAGGAGTAAAGATTATGGAAGAAAACGACAAAAAAAAATTGATAACTATACTTGTTCCAGCATATAACGAAGAAGAAGTATTAAATATGCTTTATGAACGATTAGAAAAACTGATGAATGAAAACCAAAAATATGATTTTGAAATATTATTTGTAAATGATGGTAGTAAAGATAATTCATTAAAAATTATGCAAGAACTAAGGGAAAAAGATAAGAGAGTATGTTATGTTAATTTGTCGAGAAATTATGGAAAAGAAATAGGAATGATAGCAGGTTTTGACTACTGCAGAGGAGATGCAGTAGTAATTATTGACGCAGATTTACAAGATCCACCAGAGTTAATTAATGAAATGATAAAATATTGGGAAGAAGGATATGATGATATATATGCTAAAAGAAAGTCCAGAAAAGGTGAAACTTGGTTAAAAAAATTTACGTCAGCAATGTACTATAAAGTGTTACAATCATTTACTAAGATAGACATACAGAAAGATACAGGTGATTTTAGGTTATTAGATAGAAGATGTGTTGAAGCCTTAAAAGCAATTAGGGAGTCACAAAGATATACAAAAGGATTGTTTAGTTGGATAGGATATAACAAAAAAGAAATATTATATGATAGAGATTCACGAGCAGCAGGTAAAACGAAATGGAATTATAAAAAGTTAATAGATTTGTCTATAGATGGAATTACTTCATTTTCTACAGCACCACTTAGATGGTCTACTATAATAGGTATTATGGTATCAATTGTGGGATTTGTTTATATGGTAGCAATTATTATAAAGACTATAGTATCAGGTGTAGATGTGCCTGGTTATGCGTCTACAATGGTTGTTATACTATTTTTAGGAGGAATCCAATTAGTATTTTTAGGAGTAATAGGAGAATATCTTGGACGAGCTTTTTATGAAACAAAAGGCAGACCATTATATTTTATTGATAGATATAACGAAGAAAAGGAAACAAATAAAAATATAAATAAAACTAGAAATATATAAAAAGATGTGTTATAATATCATCTTACTAAAAGGGAAAGGGTTGATATGTAATGATAAGAAAAACAAAAATTATATGTACATTGGGACCAGCTGTAGATGATGAAAAAAAATTAGAAGATTTAATAAATGCTGGTATGAATGTTGCAAGATTGAATTTCTCACATGGGGATTATGAAGAACAAGGAAATAGAATAGAGCTTTTTAAAAAAGTTAGAGAAAGAGTTGGAAAACCAGTTGCAATGATGTTAGATACTAAAGGACCAGAAATAAGAATTGGGGTTTTCGAAAAAGGTGAAATTGAATTAAAAGAAGGTGATACTTTTACTTTATTACATGAAGATGTATTGGGTGACGAAACAAAAGTATCTGTTACATATAAAAATTTAGCAAATGAAGTTTTTGTGGGAACAAGAATTTTGATAAATGATGGAACCATAGAAATTGTAGTTAAAGAAATTAAAGATAATGATGTTGTATGTGAAGTTATAAATGGTGGAAAATTATCAAATAGAAAAAGTATAAATATACCAAATTCTACAATAAATTTACCAAGTATGACTGAAAAAGATATATCAGATATTAAATTTGGTATAGAGAAAGAATTTGATTATATAGCTGCATCATTTGTAAG